>JAAENI010000692.1 GCA_024224595.1 Hyphomicrobiales bacterium | reverse complement strand
CTTGGTGATAAGCAACGGAAGGTGACCGTTACAATAGCCTTGAGCATGGCTCAGGATTCTACCGAGCAAACATTTGATATCGATCTGCCAGTCGTATCACGTCCATCATTTGGAGTTATACCACCTGTCTTTTTGCAGCCCGGAGATACTGTCAACCTGCGGGTCCCTGTTGAAAGAAATGGATTTGCAGAATCATTCACGCTGGAGCCGGTCGAATACGCGCAAGGTGCACTGTGTCGTCTACCAACTGAGCCAATCGAGGACAAAAATATTCGAGTTTTGGTAGCAGCGTCAGAAGAGGCCCTAGAGGGAACACAAACACAAAAAATAAAAACCATTGTTTTTGGTCGAGAAGTTTCTGTGCCACTGACACTTATTGTGACAAACCACCCATTTCGGATGGAAAAAATGGTTTATGCGTCTGTCATGCCAGGTCAGCAAAAAAATGTTGATATCACCTTTCAGCGAGATTCTTTGGAATCACTCAGTAGAACGTTAACTGGTGGTTTGCAGGCCCTGACAGGAGTGAATCGGGTTCCATCGAAATTTAATGGGGCAATCGTTGTCACTGCGGAGAACTCTCCGTCTGGAGTGGCCATTGAGCCGGCATATCTCGAAGAGGGTGCCCTCAAATGT
>JAAENI010000691.1 GCA_024224595.1 Hyphomicrobiales bacterium | reverse complement strand
TTTTACCATTACCTACCAGCCTGCATACCAAAGTGGTGCCACGCCGGTGATTGCAACGCGAAAACTTCGCCAGCAAACCAGCCCCACATTTGGCAATACGCGCCCGTAGCTCAGCTGGATAGAGTACTTGACTACGAATCAAGGGGTCGGGCGTTCGAATCTTGCCGAGCGCGCCAATAAAATCAATAACTTAGATATTCAGTATTATTATTTACACTCACATGGTCACATGGTGGTCACATCAGAGGGCGATTTGATCGAACAAAAACAAGATTTGGTGCAGTTGGGTATCTCCGGTGATGAGGCACTCATTGAACTTGAAGCATTGGTGAATAAGCTTGATGAGACAATGAAAGTTGTATCCGAACCGGCTATTCGGAAAGAAGATAAGAAAATATCGTTATTGGAACCATATGAAGTGTCAGCGGAGGCTGCTTCTTTCGTACTTGAAAATCTGTCTGATATCCTGCTCGATATTTCGGATATACCTACCAAAGTAACTAAGCCAGAACATTTTGCGTTCTGCGCTCTGCAAATCGCAATGTTTGCTATGGTAATCCGTAACAAAAATCCGCGGCAAGAATTGTCGAAATTTATTTATGCCCAGTCAAAAAATACTGTTGACCAACTTGTGTGTTCTGGAATGGATAAGTCAGCAGCGTTTAAGTGGGTAGCTGAACAAGTAAGCAAATACCATTCAATGGTCATAAAACTAAAACCCGGGGGCCTGAAATGGACTACCGTTCGTAATTGGCATAGTGAACAAATTCCGGTGACGATATCGCAATATTATGCGAAGCCAAATCCAAAATTATCTCTTGGTGTTGCGAAATCAAAAGAAGCGCAAGATATTAAGCTTGCAATCTATATGGCCAATATTGCTTTCTCTATATCCATGAGAACACGGCGTATTTGAGTTTTCACGAGACCGTAGCAGTCACGTGAACCAAACCGGCGTACCAATCCCTGAAATCGCTTGAAACAGGGAGATACCTTATGGTACCAGCCACCGCTTTCTATTCAGAGAAACAGCTTGATGTCGTGACCTCACTGTCACGTGCGACACGCTGGCGATTGCGCCAATGTGGCGATTTCCCCAAGCCAGTGCAGCTCAGTCCTGGCAGGGTTGGTTATCCCGTCTATCTCATCGACGCCTGGATTTCTGAAAGGTTGTCTGATGCTTAGTAAAAAAACCCACGGCGCTGACGTGAGACCATTTCGCCATTTGATAGCAATGTGGGAGTCGGCGTTATGAGTATCAATTCACTTCCCAATATCCCAAAAGCCCGTCAGATGACGCAGGAACGCCTCAAGGAAGTTCTGCACTACAATCCTGATATCGGTGATTTTGTCGGGAAAATCAAAAGTGGCAAACGCACTGTAGGCAAGAAGGCCGGGACAATATCGAATGGCTATAGATTAATCTGTATTGATTACACAATCTATCGTGCATCGAGATTGGCTTGGCTTTGGATGACGGGCTCCTGGCCCGACAATCTTGTGGATCACATCAACTGCATACGAGACGATGATCGCTGGTGCAACCTCAGGGCGGCAACGTATCAGGAAAACGCTAGGAATAAGAAACCTGGGAAGCGCAACAAGACAGGCAAGGTTGGCGTCGCTATTGGTGAAAAGGCCGATACTTGGATTGCTCATATTACTGTCGACAGCAAAACCCAAAATCTTGGTTGTTTCGAGGTGATTGGGGATGCGGTAGAAGCCCGCTGCGCTGCTGAGAAGCATTACTTCGGCGAGTTTGCTCGGAGGGCTTCAAATGCGTGAGTTCTCCAAAATCAGCCCTTCGCTTTGGCATTCAAAACGGTTTCAAAACCTGCAGTCAGATGATGCAAAACTCTCGTATTTGTATCTTCTGACGTGCGAACACCAAAACAGCGCGGGGGCTTACCGGCTCCCCGCTGGCTATGCATGTCACGACTTGGGTTGGGATGCTGGCAGGTACCAAAAAACAACTGAAGAGCTTCAAGAATCTGATCTTGTCATATTTGACCATGACACAGACGAAATTATGATTCGTCGCTGGTTTAAACATAATCCTCCCATGAACAAAAACCATCGTAAAGGCATTGTCAGTGCGCTTGAACGTCTGGACAGCGAACTGCTTTACGAAACTGGATTTTCAGAGCTTGAAGCTGTTTCACCCGAGGAATCCAACGTTATTCAACACCCAAATAATGCAGGTGGAGCAGCAGGTTCTCGCCTTGCAAGGAGGCAGTAAATTGACCCTTAGATCCCATACCCTTTCGATACCGTATCCAAACTGTATTGATATACAGAGACAGAGACTAGACACAGACTAATACAGAGACAGAGACTAGACACAGACTAAACAAAACTAAAACAAATACAGAAACCACGGCTTTGGAGGAAAAGAGATTGTTGAGAGTTCCAGAGTTGAACTGAGGCCCTAGCATGGGTTTACGCAGCGGTTAGTTTAACAATTCAAAGGAAATCAGATGGCGACAATAGCAACACGACTGAAGAAACTGGAAGCCCAAAAACTTCCCCACAAGTCTCGATTCACGATCATTCATAATCAGATCGTAAAACCTTCACCAGATGGCCCGGTTCAAGTTGGCGAGATTTATGAAATTATTGGCGGCGGTAAATTCGACGGCAAAGATTATCAAAATGAAACAGAACTTTTGGAAGCAGTGAACCAAGAGCATTTGCGGGTTTATGGCTCTCCATATGTCTCAAATGAAGTTTGAAAAACAATCAAGAAATATCAAGAGGTGAAAATGGCGGATCACGGCGGAAAAAGAACACAGGCAGGTAGAAAGCCAGGAAGCCCCAACAAGGCAACGGCTGCTATTCGTTCACTGGCTGGCGAACATGCAGAAACAGCTATCGATATGCTTGTTGAGCTTATGGAGGACGGCGGCACACCCGCTGCAGCTCGTATCTCAGCAGCCAAGGAATTGCTTGAGCGCGGATATGGAAAATCCGGCAGTTATGCAGCACTGGAACTGGATATACCACTTTCTGAGCTGCAACCAAAGGAAGCGATAGCAGCGATTACAGACGCTGTAACAGCCGGTGCAATCTCCGTTGAAGAAGGCCAGCGGCTTGTGGCGATGATAGAGGCCCGAATCAAGGCTGTGGAACTGGCAGAAGTCGAAGACCGATTGAGCGCTCTCGAAGGAAATAAGGCAGGAAGGATTACTCAGTGACCAGTTTATCAACGATTGAAAAACGAATAGGCAATATTGAGTCTGCCAGGGGTGAACAGGATCTTTTTTCTCATATGACAAAAGAAGAATTTCTTGAATATCTCAACGATGTTCTTGTGCAGCTTGATGCCGGGTTTCAAATGAAGTCGCTATTTGACTATGAAGATAACAGGCGGTTTGATGCTTTTGTCAAACAATTTTTATCGACCGACAAATTGTAATGGATTGTGACGTGGTTATGAAGTTCCTGCCTGATCTGAACCCGACTAAAGCTTGATGTGGGTGTTTGAAACCGAGTGCAAGGTGATGGAATCAGGAGGAAAGTTGCTAGAAGGTGAAAAATGCGCTGCAATTTGATAAAAACGCATGTCACACAAAAAATTGCATGGAAAATTCAACTAATTTCCTTGGAGAACAACCGTGTTGTACAACACAAAGTACAACTCGTTTGTACACCCAAAAGTGCGTTTTGTCAAGGGATGACAAAGCTTGACACAACTGATTTGATAACGAAATAACAGTTTAATAATCAATTTGAAGACGCAATTTTATGATAACATTGTAAGAGTGATACAATGGTAATAGCAGAAGATAACACAGTGATAGATGAAGAGAAACTCGAAGGAGTGATCTTAGATACGCTGTCCCACGATTTTGATGGGGTTAAGCTTTTGCGCGTGAAGGTCACACCGGATTACGACTTTGACGGGGATGATATCCTGAGGGTCGAAGTTGTATTTGCGGGTGAACCCAAAGATTTAGCGCCAAACCTTTTGGTTAAGGCAATAAGAAGCATAAGGCCGAAGTTATCTGAGTTCAATGTGTTTGCATTTCCCTCAGTGTCTTTTGTGTCGGCTAAAGATGCCAAAATCACAATTAGCTAATGGCCTGATCCAAACAGCAGAGCATTTATTAACCGCTTCCAGGTATCGCCCTAAACAATCGGATCTTCGCAGAGCAATAAGTACATGCTATTATGCAGTGTTTCACGCGCTGTGTAATAACTGTGCTAATTGCTTTGTAGGGAAGGGCCCCGACTATCCAAGAAATGCTTGGAGACGATCATATAGAGCGCTGCGGCATGGGTTTGCCAAGACTGCATGCAACCCCCACAAGCCAAACAGTGTGCTTGTAAAGTTTCCCGTTGAGATTCAAGATTTTGCATTAGTGTTCTACGATCTACAGATCAAAAGACACATGGCCGACTACGACCCGTTCTTCAAGGCTGAGAAATCGGCGGTTGCTTACGATATTGTGACTGTGAGGCAAGCTATAGAAGGCTTTGAGGATGCACCATTGTCCGACCGGAGAGCGTTCGCTACGCTTGTTCTCTTCGATGACAAACCGAAATAGATTCTCCAAGCCTTCACCGACACTCCCACCTAACCCAAGCTGCACCAGTTTGAAAGCGCCGATATTGTAATATGCTGCCACATCCCTCCGCACAGCGACTCACTGACAAGCATTAGGACAATTTCCATACCATAACACCCCAAAACCTAAATGACGCTGTGTGGCCACCGCCATTGTTTGTAATGCTTGATGACATAATATCCCGTACAGGTAGATTTTGAGTATGCGTTTGAAAAACAAACAAGTGTTTTAAAGGTGAGCGAGTTGTATTATATGGGAAACACAATTTTTCCTATTGATTTCGAGAATCTTCATGGGTGGTTACAACAGCGGTGGTGGGCGAGGCGCGATGCGCCAGGGACATTTCTGGGATTTGGATATCGCAGTCCTCAAGCGTCTGGATATGTTGCGTCCGGGCTATCAGAAATCCCTGGTATGGAGTTCCAACGGAGAAGAACGCGCCCGCATTCATGTCGAATGCCATGGTGATCACCTGATCCTGAACTACAGGTCGCGGGAATACGACGACGAATGGGAGAGTATCCGGGATCGCATCCTGCTGACCTTTACGACACCGAACTATGGCGGGCAACGTGCATGGTTCGTCTGTCCGTCCTGCAACCAGCGCAAGCGTACCCTTTGGGGCCGGAAATATTACCGGTGCGCGAAATGTTGGGGCATGACCCATGACAGCCAATACGAAGATCGCGCATCCCGCCTGCTCGACCGCGCCCAGAAAATCAAGATCAAGCTGGGCGGCAACGCAAGCTGCATGGATATGTTCCCATCGAAACCAAAAGGAATGCATTGGCGAACTTACAACGCCCGTCGCGCTGAATTTGACTACTGGTATCACGAGGCGAACAAGGCAACGCTGGTACAATTCGGGCAATACCTGCTCTAATGATCGACGCGGGTCATTTTGGCATTCGGGAATATCAAGGGTGATGCGTAAGATGCGCCACTTTCCGACCGCAATATTCTCG
>JAAENI010000690.1 GCA_024224595.1 Hyphomicrobiales bacterium | reverse complement strand
GACAATTTTCGTGCGATAATGGAAGGTGAGCCTATTACCCAGCGGTGTCGGGCATACTATCCTAATATCCGGGTGGTTTTTAGCTCTTATGCAAAAGTGGATTCCCGTCTGGCATTTGGGCATCTTGCCGGACCGGGAACTTATGATACCACTGTTACCAGGCCAGATTTGTTTGATTATTATCTGCGCAAGCAAATGGAGTTGCTAATCTCCAATCATGGTGTAAGGCTGGAGGTCGGGCTTTCCGATATACCCATTCCCCTGCATTTTGCCTTTCCCGAAGGTCAACATATAGATGGTGCAATTGAGGTTCATTTTGATCGTCCATTGCGGGATGTTTTTGATACGCCTGATTTAAGCGTCACCGATGACAAGATTGCCAACGGTGAATATGATGATAATCCCAATGCTGTCCAACCGCTTGCGCCTTTTACTGCACCAAGGATAGATTATTCGCTCCACCGTTTGGCCCATTATACTGCAACCAGTCCGGTTCATTTTCAGAATTATATTCTGTTCACCAACTACCAGTTTTATATGGATGAATTTGTGAAATTTGCCGAACAGGCAATTAATGACCCGGACAGTGGATACGAAGCTTTTATCGAGGGTGGAAATGTTGTGACACTTGCCGGTGAAAGTGAACCCTCTTCAGGCACTCGTGTCACCAGGCAACCACAAATGCCAACCTATCATTTGACCCGTGCCGGTAAGGCAGGTATCTCGATTATCAATATCGGCGTTGGGCCCTCTAATGCAAAAACCATAACTGACCATGTAGCGGTTCTGCGCCCGCATACCTGGCTGATGCTCGGCCATTGTGCCGGATTGAGAAACAGCCAGTCTTTGGGTGATTATGTGCTGGCCCATGGTTATGTCAGGGAAGATAACGTTCTGGATGAAGATCTTCCAGTCTGGATTCCCATTCCACCATTGGCTGAAGTGCAAATTGCCCTTGAACAGGCAGTAGCAGAGATTACCGGCCTCACCGAATATGACCTTAAAAAAGTAATGAGAACGGGAACAGTCGCCACGATTGATAACCGTAATTGGGAACTGCGAAATCAGGAAGGACCGATCAAACGACTGTCACAGTCACGAGCCATCGGGCTTGATATGGAATCTGCAACTATTGCCGCCAACGGATTCCGTTTTCGCGTACCCTACGGCACCCTGCTTTGTATTTCAGATAAGCCCTTGCATGGTGAACTTAAACTTCCGGGAATGGCAACGGAGTTTTACACGAGACAAGTCACTCAGCACCTTAAGATAGGTATTCGGGCACTTGAAAAAGTTCGTGAAATGCCCTCGGAACGTCTGCACTCACGCAAACTGAGGTCATTTAATGAAACTGCCTTTCAATAATGTGCCAACGCAATGATCCGGTTATTGACCTTTTTGGCAATTTCCGGTTTTGCCGTTGCGATCGGGTTTGGATTTCTCGGGTTTATTCATCCCGCGTTTGACACATTCGCAAATTTTCGCATCCACTTTTTAGTCGCACTGATCGTGCTGATTGTCGTTTGTATCGTCACTTATAGTGTCAAATGGGCATTACTTTCATTATTGGTCGTTGTTTCTGGGGTAATGTTTATTCTGATTATCCAAGTAGATCCACAAGTGGTAACACGGCAGAAGCATGGGGCAGAAATTTACTCGGTATTACATTTGAACCCGAATTTTCAAAACCAGACACCGGAAAAAGTCATTTCGCTGGTTGATCGGATTAATCCGGATATCGTGATGCTTAATGAAATGTCAGAGCCCTGGAAGCAGCGACTAAAAGGATTGGAAGCCACATACCTTTACACTTACTATTGTCCAGAGTGGCAGCAAATTGGTGGCAATAAGATATATAGCCGCTTTCCGATGGCACCTGGAAGCGGGTATTGTCATTCTTATTCAGCTTTGGCATTAATCGATGTTACAATTGAAAATCAAATAATCACCCTTGGCTCCGTGCATTTGCGTTGGCCATGGCCAGCATCAGGTCCCAAACAGGTTGATAAGCTGGAGCCAATTCTCAATCGGCTTGGCAATACAGCATTGATTGCAGGAGATTTTAATTCTGTTTCCTGGTCGTGGCTTGTGCGTCGCTTCGCAGGTTATGGAAAATTGCAGGTTGTATGTTGTATTGGCCCAACCTGGTTCCATCAACGTTTGCCAATTTCCTGGGTCAAGTTATTTGGATTGCCAATCGATAACGTAATGATCAAAGGTAGGGTCAAAGTATTCACTGCTCTATCACTTGAGGCTGTTGGCTCAGATCATCTACCTGTACTGGTTCGGTTTACATTGGAAAAATAGCGTCGGGTGCAATTACCATTGTTATCACAGCTATTGCTTTTCGGAAATCAAGTTCCACAACAAGCCTGGTGTCAGTGGCATATCCGCATGTTGAATGCCATATTCACGTTTGAGCGCATCTATCATTGCGTTCATCACGGCAGGGCAGGAGCCAATCGTACCCGCTTCACCTGCTCCCTTGATTCCCAACGCGTTGGTAGTAGAGGGAACATTGCGGGTCTGAAAGGAAAAATTCGGAATTTCCTGCGCCCGCGGCAGACAATAATCCATCAGGCTTGCGGTTAGTAATTGACCCTCATCGTCATGGACAGTGCGTTCATTCAAGACCTGTCCAATGCCTTGTACAACACCGCCATGGACCTGACCGGCTAGCAATATCGGATTGACTACAACACCAAAATCATCAACGATTGTATATGATATCACCTGTGTTTCTGCTGTCGCCGGGTCAATCTCCACTTCACAGATATGAGTACCGTTGGGATATGTTGCCTCATCCTGTTGAAAGTTGCCTTCCGCCTTGAGCGTTTCAGGGTCGGTGCAGGTTTTTGCCAAATCGGAAAATGATACTGTTCGGTCGGTTCCAACGATTTTTGCTTCGCCATTTTCAAGTTCAATGTCACTGGCGGAAGCTTCCAGTTGATCAGCCGCAAGAAGTCGGATTTTTTCGGCCAGACTTTCTCCCGCTCGCGCTGATGATACGCCGCCCAATGGGACAGATCGTGATCCGCCGGTGCCCCCACCTGCGCTCAATTCATCTGTATCACCCTGGCGTACATGAATTTTAGTATAATCAATGCCAAGTTTTTCAGCTGCTAATTGCGCATAGGACGTCGCATGGCCCTGACCGTTTGCCTGGGTACCAATCTTCAGTTCAACGCTGCCATCGCTCATCAGTTCGACAAAGGCAGGTTCAGAGCCAGCAAAGGCACAGGCTTCGACATAAGTCGACATGCCTATTCCGCGAATTTTACCATTTGATTTTGCATTAATGTTTCGAGTATCAAATTCATCCCATTTTGCACTCTGCATACATAATTCCAGAGTTCTTGCATATTCACCGGTGTCATACATTCGACCCGAGGCAGTTGTATAAGGCATTTGCTCAGGTTTGATAAAATTGCGTTTTCGAATTTCTGCAGGCGATAAATGCAGGTCCATGGCGCATTTGTCGACCAGTCTTTCAATTGTATAAGCCGCCTCTGGCCGCCCGGCACCGCGATAAGCGTCCAGGGATACCGTGTGTGTGTAAATACCCCGAATATCCATTGCCATTGTTGGAATATCATAAACACCTGTTGTCATGATCGAGCAAAGGTTGGGAATATAGGGCCCAAAGCAATGCAGATATGCACCCATATTGGCAGTCAGGTCGATTTTGATTGCCAGAAATTTTCCATCTTCATCCATTGCCATTTTAGCGATAGTGAGGTTGTCGCGCCCGTGGGCATCGGCGAGAAAATGTTCAGTACGATCGCCGGTCCACTTGACCGGTCGTCCAAGACGTCTTGCTGCTTCCATCACCAGAGGATATTCCCGGTAAACAAATACCTTGGTGCCAAATCCTCCACCAACATCTCGTGTTGTTACATGAACCTGTTTGATCTCCAGGTTCATTATATCACACAGGGTCTGGCGCACCGCATGGACGCCCTGGGAGCAAACGACAACATCAAAGCGACCCTTGCCATCACTCCATTGATCGTCCCAATGGGCGAGGCAGGAACGCGGTTCAAGATAATTGCAAACCAGGCGATTGTTTTTGATTTTGATTTCACTGATATGGCTGGCACTGGAAAATGCATTTTCAGTTTTTTCGCGATCGCCCTTGAAGTCGAAATAAGCTAGATTGCCGTCAGAATTACCATGCACCAGTGGCGCATCGGCTTCCATGGCCGCGCTCATATCAACCACAACCTCGCTCATTTCATATTCAATATCCAACAATTCGGCTGCATCTTTGGCCAGATCAATGCTGTCCGCAACAATCAGTGCCACTCCATCACCAACATGACGAACAGTATCTTCACACAACACAGGAACTTCTTGTGGCGTTATCGTTTTACCATTGGGTTGAGGAAAGAGCGTTTTGCAGGGAAGGGGGTTGAGGTCGCTCAGGTCTTTGCCAGTCAGGATTAAATGAACACCATTACTGGCCAATGCGTCGCTTGTATTGTTTATGACAAAGGTTGCAGCCGCACACGGAGAACGAACGACAAAAGCATGTAACATATTCTCAAGCTTGTGATCATCGGTGAACCGGCCCCGACCCGTCATTAAAGTGTCATCCTCCAGTCTTGTCAGCGAAGCACCCATTCCAAATTTCGCATGGCTTATTTCGTTCATGTTGAACCTCAAATTCGTTTCTTACTTTGCAGGGATGTCGCTCTGTTTGGCTTGAAAATTTGTTTTGGCTTATAAGAGTCTGTTCAAGAATACACAACAGGATTTGATTTTGCATAAATTGATAAATATCACGGACATTTTCGCAGCTCAGGGTGGTGCCCTTTGCAAGAGATTATTCGCCGATAGTGGGCAATTTAGGCAAAACCCCCATATGCAAAACCTAATGGGCGGGCCATATTTTGGTGCTTATTGGGACAAATCATGTTTGAAGGCAACCAGCCTGCGGTACTTGATTTGTCCCAATAATCCCTCAAAATATGACCCGACAAACCCTGTTGTGTATTCTTGAACAGACTCTAAGCCAGAGAAATAAAATTCTAATACGCTTTGGCAACATTTGTCGAGTATAATTACGTTCTTTTGAAATCAGTTATGCGACTTGAATCAAACGATTAGATTTCGTGTTGCTTCCGTGATGCGGCAGTGCAAATATCCCGCGGAAGGGATATTCATGATGGCATTTGCCGCAATTCAGGGTCGTTTCAACGATCTGTCACCCAATTTGCGGGGTGCGGCATTCCTGATGGTGGCTGCATTATTTTTCTCAATAATGGTCGCCCTAATTAAAGTGCTTGGACAGAAATATCATATCACTCAAATTCTGTTTGTTCGCCAATTGGTTATGACCTTAATTGTGTTACCGGTGATTTGGCGCGATTTCCCCGGTGCTTTAAAGACAAATAATTTATCACTTCAATTGCTGCGTATTGTCGTGGCGCTCACCGCAATGTTGCTGGGTTTTTCAGCCGTCATTCATCTGAAACTCGCTGATGCAACAGCATTGGGATTTGCCAAGAGTTTCTTTGTCACCATATTTGCGGTGCTGATTTTGAAGGAGACTGTTGGCATCCGGCGTTGGGCGGCTGTTGCCATCGGCTTTCTGGGCGTTCTGGTAATGCTGCGCCCGGGCGCTGATGCATTTTCCATCTACGGGGCATTCTCAGTGATGAGCGCTGGTTGTGCAGGGTTGGTGATGATCATCATAAGATATATGTCTCGAACTGATTCACCGACTACCATTCTCACATTTCAGGCTTTAGGGGTCGGTTTGGTGATTGCAATCCCGGCCATTTGGTTTTGGCAGCGGCCTGATATGACTGAATGGATAATAATGATTGCAATGGGTGTTGTCTCGTATTTTGCCCAGATGTGCAATATTTACGCTTATAAATGGGGAGAAGCCTCAGTTCTCGCTTCCCTTGATTATATGCGATTGCTCTATGCAGCGATATTGGGCTATTTGCTGTTTTCAAACCTTCCGGGCATTCAGACATGGATTGGTGCCAGCATCATTATTGCCGCTTCAATATATACCATTCGACGCGAAGCAATGCGCAAGCAAGCTTTGGTTTGCGGACCACAGGGCAGAGGGATTAGCAATTAAGGTCTATCGCGCTCGCTTAGCAACCGACGTTGACAATGAAAACGCCAATCACCCCCATGCAGATCGTTATCGTCATAAAATATCTGTCTAGCGCTACAGTTATCATACCCGACCCCTAATTTGCTTTATTTCTGCTAAATGTTAAACGACAAATAGCGGGTCATTGCTGAACTCATCATGATAAGTCTATTCATCTCGGGTTCAGATTACTTGCAATCATTCTTGGTATGATTGCGTAGCAGAAACAACTTTCGCAGTGGGTAAAAGGCTGGCTGTTGGTAAAGAAGGCTCGATAAACTAATCTGGCAGCAGACAACGTAGCACAAATAAAATGATGTTCCCACAACGTGCGAGATAAACATTCAGTCAGGTAGTTATTAAAACACCCGGGTAACAATGTACTTTGTGCAAATCACAATTAAAAAATGTGGCAGGCTTATCTGTCGAAACCCGCAGTGGGTTTATTGCCTGGTCCAGATCTCGCTGCTGCACAAAACTTTCATTACACATCCTGACATTTTCAGTCTGTTGGCTCCTCGCATCGCCAACGACCCGGAATAAGTCTTTTTCTTTGCAAGGTCAGTTATTTCGCCAATATATTGGTTGCCGTCTTTTGTGAATTTGCCCGCAGCCTGGCCGTCGAATCTGCCACTTCTGACCGTAACACAAAATGCATTTCCACATGCGGCGATCTGTTCAAGAGTTCCACCCTTCTTGGCAGGTCGTTTCCACATGCCTTCAATTGGGTCTGCAAAAACGCCGAGCCCGGAAAAAGACACCATGACGATTGCCAATAAAAATTTTCTTGAAGTCAGGCCCATTTGAATGCTCCTGTTAGGTTTATCGATATTATACCCGAACTTTAGGTGCGGACATTGCAATAATATTATTCCAGGTTGATCGTGGTATTGAGGACGATGATGTGTTGAAACCCGTTATTTGCAGCGAATAAAACGCGGAGAAATCATTATTTCAATGAAATAAAAATCGATCAATCGATTCCTTGGTTACGAAATCCTTTCATCAAAACTACAAAATTTGAATCAATTTTTACGTAAGTTATTGAAAAACAACAATGTTGTAGATGAATAAGGTATGAAATCTATAATCTGTTAATTTCATATTTTTTATTTCTTAAGCATCATTTTTAACGCCAGTTTCAATTTCATACTGCAAATATTGGCACAGGAAAACACCGGAGGAATAAAAATAATAATAGCCGGTTTTCTGGGGCAGGAACTAATTTTTAGGACACAAGGGACAATAAAATGGCGAGATTTGAAGCAGGTGGCGCAGAACTAACGCAATTGGGTGCGAGTGGAAATTCGGCAATTTTGCTGGAATTGGGATTGATGTATGCAACCGGCCGCAATGGTGAACTGGATTTCGTAACCGCCCATAAATGGCTTAATCTGGCTGTTCATCGCGGATGCGAAGCGGCAAAGTGTCATCGCGATAATCTTGCTGTAGAAATGAGCAAATCACAAATTGCACAAGCCCAGCGTGCTGCCAGAGAATGGATCACAAAACATTAGATCTTGTGTATTCTTAAACAGACTCATAAATCAAAACTGTTTCAGTTAGTTTTGATCTTAAGTTTGCAGAAATTTTGAATTTATTTCATCTGCCATTGAGTTGGGATCTATACTCGCGAAAAATAACTGCGCTGCGGGCCACCAAAGTCAACGATGCAAATATCCGCTTTCGCGACAATGGCCTCATTCAGGGTCGACTTGCTGAATTTCCTCAACCCGAATAAGTTGATTATCTGCCAAAATTTTCCCGAGAGCGTTTCACCTCCTACTATTTTGGCACCTGGCCACACATGAGAATTCGGGGCGAACGCATAAGCTGATCGTTAATTCATATTTGAAATTACTGAATGAACCAGCCATCTTCTCTGCCTGGAACGGCCGTCTAAAAGCATCAGTCTAATCCAAAATTCACGAAAAATCGTTCGACTGGGTGCAGGGATTGCCGTGTTTGGGTTCTTTGCAGGTAAAAACTGTGTCGTGTTCACCGTATTCAATCTTGGTTGGTTCGGGCAAGCTGTCGTCGCTGGGTGGTAATCCACCTGTCGGTGGGTAAAGAGGCAGCATTTTTTTTTACATTTTGCAGAATATCGATTGAGCAAATTGATATCTGCGGTTACACCAGATTAAATTCAACTCAGATAAAACCTAACGCTGTGCCCAGGTCAGGGTTTTGAACATTTACTACAAAACTGTCCGGACTTTTTGATATGACTGAAGCATTCATCTGTGATTACATACGAACCCCGATTGGCCGATATGCCGGTGGATTATCATCTGTTCGTGCTGATGATTTGGCTGCTATCCCTTTAAAAACGCTGCGATCGCGCAATACCGGTGTTGATTGGCAACAAATTGATGAAGTTTTCATGGGATGTGCCAATCAGGCGGGTGAAGATAATCGAAATGTTGCCCGTATGGCAACTTTACTGGCCGGTTTGCCGGAAAACATAGCGGGCGTGACGCTGAACCGGTTATGTGGATCGGGCATGGAAGCAGTGATTACGGCTGCGCGAGCCATCAAAGCCAACGAAATCGATATTGCTATCGCGGGAGGTGTGGAGAGTATGTCCCGTGCGCCTTTTGTCAGCCCAAAAGCGACAAGTGCATTTTCACGAAATGTCGAAGTCTATGACACGACAATTGGCTGGCGATTTGTCAATCCATTACTGGAATCGCAATATGGTATTGATTCAATGCCAGAGACCGCGGAAAATGTCGCCAGTGAGTTTAATATTTCACGCGAGGATCAAGACGCATTTGCTGCCCGTTCCCAGGCAAAAGCGGGAGCGGCGATGGAGAATGGCCGCCTTTCGAAAGAGATAATAGCCGTTGAAATTCCCCAGCGTAGTGGTGATCCGACTATTATTAGTCGTGATGAGCATCCAAGACCGGGCACTACTTTTGAAAAATTATCTGGGCTTCCCACACCATTTAGAAAGGGCGGTAGTGTTACAGCTGGAAATGCATCCGGTGTGAATGATGGAGCGGCGGCTTTGATTATCGCATCTGAAGCCGCGGCCATTAAACATGGCCTGACCCCAGTTTGTAGAATATTAGGCGGGGCGACCGCTGGTGTTGCTCCACGCATAATGGGAATTGGGCCGGCACCTGCAACGCAAAAACTTTGCGCCAGACTAAATATTAAGCCAACGCAATTTGATATTATTGAACTCAATGAGGCTTTTGCTTCCCAGGGCCTTGCAACATTGCGCCTGCTTGGCATTGATGAGCGGGCTGATTTTGTTAATCCGAATGGGGGTGCGATATCACTTGGGCATCCATTAGGAATGTCCGGCGCTCGCATTACTGGTTCCGCTGGATTGGAACTGGTTGAGAAAAACAAAAAACTGGCATTGGCAACAATGTGTATCGGCGTTGGTCAAGGGATAGCAATCGCGCTTGAGAGGGCATAAAAATCAAAATCATCCCATTTTTCAGCGCCGCTCAATTTCCGACCTGTGCCACCCTCGCACAATAAAATAATCGCTCTGGCAACACATGAGCATTTGAATTGATGGTATTTGGACAGATGATTTCATCATAGAAGGTTTGGCAAGCCCGGCTTCGCTCAAAACAAATTAGCTATTGAGTATACCAGTCGAGCTAGGAAGGAAAAGAAATGACATTTTTGATTACCGGAGCAGCAGGATTCATTGGATTTCACACCGCGAGTGAATTACTGGCCAAAGGGGAAAGCGTTATCGGTATCGATAACCTCAATGACTACTATCCACCACAACTGAAGAAAGCCAGGCTTGATCAATTGCAGTCACATTCGCAATTCGAATTTCATCAGGTTGACATAGCAGAGGAAAGCGAATTCCGACGTGCGCTCGAAGGTAAACCGGTGCGCAAAATAATACATTTGGCAGCCCAGGCCGGTGTTCGTTATTCAATCGAAAACCCATCATCCTATATTCGTTCCAATCTTGTCGGTCATGCAAATTTACTGGAATATGCTCGCAATCTGGATAGCCTTGAACACATGGCATACGCGTCATCTTCGTCGGTTTACGGAGGTCGTACAGATCTACCGTTTCGCGAAAGTGGTCGCTGCGACAAGCCCGTCTCACTTTATGCTGCGACCAAGAAATCCGGTGAACTGATGAGCCATACTTATTCGCATCTTTATGATATTCCGCTGACTGGTCTACGGTTTTTTACTGTCTATGGCCCCTGGGGTCGACCGGACATGGCTTATTGGTCATTTACCCGCGATATTGAGCAGGGCAATACCATTCAGGTATTTAACAATGGTAACATGCTGCGTGATTTTACCTATATTGATGATATCGTCAGAGGAGTGATCGCAATCATGGAAAAGGGTCATGTGCGCGAATTGGATGTCCCTCATTTGATCTACAACATAGGAAATAACCATCCGGAAAAATTGGAGGATTTTATCGCGATACTGGAAAAACTGCTTGGAAAAAAGGCAATTCGTGAAAATCTACCGATGCAACCCGGTGATGTTCCTGCCACTTACGCCGACATTTCTGCGATTTCTCGCGATTATGGGTTCAAACCAACAACAGATCTGAAAACCGGGCTGGAAAACTACGTATCCTGGTATCGCGGCTATAACCGGGTAAAATAACCGCCTAATATAAAAATTTCTGTTAGTGGTGTGAAAAATGTCACTATGCAATCTCACGGTATTATGTAAATCTCCCTCAATCAATGTTGATGTTCCAGGCGTTTTATAAGCATACGAAAACAGGGTATTGGAAAATGCATTGGGATATGCATTATGCGGTATCTATTGGCAGTGGCATTGGGAAAACGCCAACCAGCGGGCAAATTAATAGGCCCGCAAAACATGACAAGGGCTGTGATTGACAGTCAATGGATAAATGGGAGCGATTGCGCCATGGTGCAGGGTTGAGTAAAAAAAAATCCAGGTCAGAGCAGGCTCTCAACGGAGTCGCGAATAATGTCAGTGATATTTTGCTTAGCGTTAAGGATTTACACGTTTCTTTTTCGGTTCAGGGTGGTCGTGTTGAGGCAGTTAAAGGAGTTTCACTCGACATAAAAAAAGGTAAAACATTGGCCCTGGTTGGTGAATCTGGTTCGGGTAAATCAGTGATTGCCCAAACTATTATGCGAATATTGCCGAACAATGGTAACATTGATCGCGGCAGCGTGATGTTTTTCGATCCAGAAGATGCTAATGCACCTGTTGAAACGTCGGCTATACCCAACGGTGATCCCTATTTAAGCCATATGCGCGGCGGGCGTATTTCGATGGTTTTTCAGGAACCAATGACGGCCCTGTCTCCGCTTCACACTATTGGTAATCAGGTTGAAGAAGCGTTGAGGCTTCACCATGGTAAAGTTGGTGCCGAAGCCCGGTCTGAAACCGAAGAGATACTAAATCTTGTTGGCTTTCCTGATCCCCATCGCGGTTATGACATGTATTCCTTTGAGTTATCAGGTGGTCTCAGACAGCGTGCGGTCATTGCAATGGCTCTGATTTGCAACCCGGCTCTTGTAGTAGCTGACGAACCCACTACCGCCCTTGACGTTACCGTTCAGGCCCAGATTTTGGCCTTGATGAAACGGTTACAGGAAAAATTTCATATGGCCATTTTGCTCATCACTCATGATCTTGGAGTGGTTGCAAATATGGCTGATGAGGTTGTTGTCGCCTATCACGGCAAGGTAATGGAAGCTGGTAGTATCGATGATATTTTCCGTAATCCACAACACACCTATCTGAAAGCACTGATGTCGGCGGTTCCCCATTTTGACATGAAGCCGGGTGAGCGCCTTGTTTCACTTCGCGATATAGATGGAGAGGGAACACAAGCCATCCGCCAGGTTTCCGCCCGATTTAAAAATGAATATCTGGGTGACAGAAATGAAGCCCATTTGTCTGTTCGAAATCTGCGAAAAGAGTTTACCATCAGGAAGGGTTCCTGGTTTGGCGGCGGCGCTGACAGTGCTGTGGTTGCCGTGAACAATGTTTCCTTTGATATCAATCATGGTGAATGCCTGGGCCTGGTTGGTGAAAGCGGATCGGGGAAAACAACTGTTGCGAAACTGATAATGCGTGCGCTCGAGACAACCTCGGGCAAAGCCAATATGAAAATGGCTGGCAAGCCGGTTAATATTCTGGAAATGGACGATAAGGAGTTGTTTGAATATCGGCGCAAAGTCCAGATGATTTTCCAGGATCCATTTGGCTCTCTCAATCCACGTATGACAGTTCAAAATATTTTGCGCGAACCTTACGTCATCCATCAGGTTGGAAATGCTGAAGGTCAAACCGAGGAAATTATCGATTTGATGAACCTGGTCGGCCTTGACCCGCGATTTCTCAATCGTTACCCGCATTCGTTCTCAGGCGGCCAGCGCCAGCGGATCGGAATAGCACGAGCACTGGCTCTTCATCCTGAATTATTGATCTGCGATGAACCGGTTTCAGCGCTTGATGTATCGGTGCAGGCCCAGGTCCTTAATCTATTGAATGATTTGCGTTCTGAATTGGGATTGACCAGTCTATTTATCACTCACAATTTGGCCGTGGTAAATTATGTTGCAGATAGAATAGCTGTCATGTGTCGTGGTCGATTGGTTGAGTTGGCATCGCGTGAAGAAATATTCAATAATCCGACCCATCCATATACGAAGACTTTGCTATCTTCTGTACCTTATCCTGATTTGGATCGGTTGTTGGATTTCGAAAATCTCAAGAGAACAAATGCTGATGATGCATCGAGCTGGGGGGGCGCATTCACCGCCAGCGAAGATGCTGTATTGGCATCCATCGATATTGGTGACGGACATCTGGTTCTTGCCAATCAAAACAGTGATATTAGGGAACTGACCACATGATTAATCAATCTTTTACCGTATCAAGCAAATTGGCAATGATTGCACCCGTTCTGATTGCCAGTGTTTGCAACCTTCCTGCAAATGCCGCGTCAATTCCTTTTTTTGAAAAACAGATTGCCGATGGCAAATTAGCTGCCATGGACGAACGCCTGCCTAAAGTACCCTACAAGGTGGATTTTAAATCAGAGGGCAAGATCCTGGGCAAATATGGCGGGGCTTTGCGTATGCTGATGGGCAAGAACAAGGACATTGGCCAGATAACAGTTTATGAATATGCCCGATTGATTGGATATGACAGCAAGCTGAATTTGAGAGCCGATATACTGGAATCCGTGGAAGTGGAACGCGGCCGCGTATTTACCCTGAAAATAAGAAAAGGGCATAAATGGTCCGACGGTCACCTGTTTACAACAGAAGACTTTCGTTATTATTGGGAAGATATGATTGGTCACAAAGAGTTGGGCCGCGCCGGTACACCCATTGATTTGGTAGTGGATGGTGAAGGTCCCAAGTTTGAGATTGTTGACAAATTGACGGTTAGGTTTTCCTGGGCCAAACCAAATCCCGCATTTTTACCGGCGCTGGCGCGATCATCGCCTTTGTATATCTACCGTCCGGCCCATTACATGAAACAGTTTCATGAAAAATATCAAGACCCAGGCAAACTGAAGGAGCTGGTGGCAGCAAGGAATCTTAAGAATTGGCGATCCTTACATACCAAAAGCCAGCGCCAGCGCCGTCCTGAAAACCCTGACCTGCCAACATTGCAACCCTGGCGCAATACAATAAAATCACCTGCTCAAAGATATGTTTTTGAGCGCAATCCCTATTTCCACCGCGTCGATGACAATGGCTCTCAGTTGCCTTACATAGACAAACTGGTTGTCGACATTGTATCTAAAAGCGTTATTCCAGCGAAAACCGGCACGGGTGAATCAGATTTGCAGGCGCGTTATTTGCGCTTTGACAATTTTACATTCCTTAAAGAAGCTGAGGAAAAGCAGGGCTATAAAGTTCACCTTTGGTCAACCGGCAAAGGCTCACAGATTGCTTTGTTTCCAAACCTGAATACTCAGGATCCTAACTGGAGTGGCCTGATGCGCGATGTCCGCTTCCGTCGGGCATTATCGTTGGGGATCAATCGCGATGAGATTAATGAAGCGATCTATTTTGGATTGGCAACCCCAAGTGCCAACACCGTAATGCCTCAAAGTCCACTTTTCAAAGAAGAATATAAGAATGCCTGGACCAGTTTTGATCCCGATCAGGCGAACCTTTTACTTGATGAAGTTGGCCTTGGTGCGCGAGATGAAGATGGTATCCGACTTTTGCCGGACGGTTCAAGGGCCGAAATTACTGTTGAAAGTGCTGGTGAGAGCACCGAGGAAACCGATGTGCTTGAACTGATTGCCGATCACTGGGCAAAAATCGGTATCAAGATTTTCGTCCGTGCATCCCAACGCGACATGTTTAGAAGACGCGCCAGATCAGGTGAAACGCAAATGTCGGTGTTCTTCGGATTTAATAATGCCATTGCCACCAGCGAAATGAGCCCCGAACAACTAGCACCCACTTCCGCTCCGCAATTGCAGTGGCCTAAATGGGGGCAATATTATGAAACCAACGGTAAAGCCGGGGAGCCTCCACAATTACCTGAAGTTTTGGGGCAAATTGAAAAATACAAAGTCTGGCTTGCGGCTGAAAGCGCCGAAGAGCGCACCGCTGTCTGGCATGAAATGTTAAAAACCTACGCAGATCAGGTGTTTTCGATTGGCACTGTGAATAATACCAGGCAACCGATTGTTGTAAGCAAGAAATTGCGAAATCTTCCAGAGGACGGAATATTCAGCTGGGAACCAACCGCTTATTTTGGCATCTATCGGCCAGATACCTTCTGGTTTGAAAAATGATGAGTGCCGGGAATATAATGATAATGGCAGCAGTTATTTGGGACTAAAATGAAGAATTGGCAGGGAGTGGGGTTTGACGTCGACATTGTTGAACGCCACCGGAAATTTCACCTCCGCACAAACACAAGAGTAAGTGCTGGAATGTTTGCGGTGGCTTTGCCAATCTCTAAGGGAAGTAAGAAATGATCAGCTATATTATAAAGCGCACGCTTTATATGTTCCCCACTTTGATATTAACCAGCATATTGGTGTTTGCGCTGATAGAGCTGCCACCCGGGGATTATCTGGAGACCTATGTGGCGGAACTATTGGCTGCAGGTGAAACTATTGATCCACAAAAAATTGAGTATTTGCGCCAGGAATATGGCTTTGACCAGCCTACATGGCAGCGATATTTTACCTGGGTTACCGGCATGGTAGTTGGCGATTTCGGCTATTCTTTTGAATATGAATTGCCAGTGCGTGAAGTGATTGGCGATCGTTTGATTTTTACGATGATACTGACTTTTTTTACTGTAATCTTCACCTGGCTGATTGCTTTCCCGATTGGAATTTATTCTGCCACGCATCAATATTCCTGGAGCGATTACAGTTTAACCTTTTTAGGGCTGCTGGGTCTGGCTACGCCGAACTTCCTTCTGGCATTGCTGATGATGTATTTCGCAAATCAGTGGTTTGGGATATCCATCGGAGGGCTGGTTGACCCGGATCTGGTTGACCAACCGCTCAGTTGGGAAAAACTCAAGTCTGTTCTGTCCCATATATGGGTTCCGGTCATAGTGATTGGCACCTCCGGGACTGCAGGGATGATTCGACGGGTCAGGGCTAATCTGCTGGATGAATTGCGACGTCCTTATGTAACGACCGCGCGTGCTAAAGGTCTTTCGGAATTTCGCGGATTGATGAAATACCCGTTTCGTATGTCATTGAACTTCTTTATCGCTGATATAGGTGGAATTTTACCAACCATTATTTCTGGCGCGGAGATTGTGGCGATTGTTATGTCTCTACAAACAACCGGCCCCTTGTTGATTGCCGCGCTGCAGAGCCAGGACATGTATCTGGCTGGATCATTTCTGATGTTACTTGCTTTTTTGACGGTGATTGGTGTGCTGATTTCCGATATTTTATTGGCAGTTCTTGACCCGCGTATCAGACTCTCCGGAGGGATGAGCCGATGAGCGATAAAATCATCCATTACGTTAACAAAGATCCTTTCGATGCAAAGGAAATTGAGCGTCTTACACCTGATCAGGAAAAAGTTTTTCTGGCGTCGCAAAAGAAATTGATGTGGTGGAAATTCAAGCGTCACAAAATAGCGGTGGTCTCTGGGATATTTCTCGCACTCTGCTATCTTTCAATATTCATGAGTGAGATGCTCGCACCTTATTCACTGGAAACTAG
>JAAENI010000689.1 GCA_024224595.1 Hyphomicrobiales bacterium | reverse complement strand
GCCAGAGCCAGAGCCAGAGCCAGAGCCAGAGCCAGAGCCAGAGCCAGAGCCAGAGCCAGAGCCAGAGCCAGAGCCAGAGCCAGAGCCAGAGCCAGAGCCAGAGCCAAAACGTAAGGCTGGCAAATCTAGAAAATCTATCTCAAAATCCGCGAAGGTTGATTCGGTAAAAGCCAAGAACAGCCCCCAAGCTGTCAAAGAAACTGGTTCTTTAGAAGAAGCAAAGCCGCAAATAAGAGAAAATGAGGATAAACCTAAACCCAAACCAGCGTCAGAGGGTCCTGGTGAGGGCATAGTTTCCATTGGGCAGAATGAAAATTCAAGCAAAGATGCCAAGTCAGAGCCCACTGATGAATTACCAGATAAACGCAAAGGCTGGTTTAAGCGTTTACGTCAGGGTCTGGCCCGCACTTCAAGCCAGCTCAGTGAAAATGTCAGTTCGATATTTACCAAGCGAAAACTCGATGATGAAACACTGGAAGAATTGGAAGATGTCCTCATTCAGGCTGACCTTGGGGTAGATACGGCCATGCGCATTACGCAGGCACTGGCTGACCAGCGCCATGGAAAAGATGTCAGTGACGAGGAAGTGCGCGATATCATGGCGGCTGAAATAGAAAAAACGCTATTGCCGGTGGCCGGACCACTGGAACTCGATCTTGATCATAAACCCCATGTGATTTTGATTGTAGGCGTGAACGGCTCGGGTAAAACAACAACTATTGGCAAACTGACAGAGAAACTTAAAGTTGCCGGACTTACAACGCTGCTGGTTGCTGGTGACACTTTCCGCGCAGCAGCCATTGAGCAATTGAAAATCTGGGGGGACAGAACCGGAGCGACAGTTGCATCCAGTAAAATTGGCGCGGATGCTGCGGGACTGACCTTTGATGCCTATCAACAGGCAAAAGAGGGTGGTCACAATGTTATGTTGGTGGACACGGCAGGGCGATTACAGAATAAAACTGAATTGATGGATGAGCTTGCCAAGATAATTCGTGTGTTGAAAAAACGGGATGAAACGGCACCTCACACAGTTTTGCTTACATTAGATGCGACAACGGGGCAAAATGCCCTTAATCAGGTTGAGGTGTTTGCCAAAGTTGCGGGCGTAAGCGGTCTGGTGATGACGAAACTGGATGGCACTGCGCGTGGTGGTATCCTGGTGGCCATTTCGGCAAAATATAATTTGCCAGTTTATTTTATTGGAGTAGGCGAACAGGTCGAAGATCTGGAACCTTTTGAAGCCCGGGATTTTGCCCGGTCAATTGCAGGATTTGATGAATGAGTGAGATAAAAGAAAAGCCGGTCAATCCCGGTTTAAAACTGGCGCTGGAACTAGGGCCCTTAGTGGTGTTTTTTCTTGCCAACAAGTATGGTGAGGCGTTGGCGGAAACATTTCCAATTCTGGCAGATCTGGGCGGAAAAATATTTGTCGGAACTGCGTTGTTTATGGTTGCGATGGTGATTTCATTGATTGCGTCCAGAATGTTGCTAGGCACACTGGCGGTGATGCCTCTGGTCACCGGATTTTTCGTGCTGGTGTTTGGCGGTTTAACGCTTTATTTGCAAAATGATACTTTCATTAAATTGAAGCCGACAATCGTTAACCTGATTTTTGCCAGCATTTTGCTTGGCGGTCTGGTTTTTGGAAAATCTCTTTTGGCTTATATCTTTGATAGCGCTTTCAAACTGGATGATGCCGGGTGGAAGAAACTGACATTGCGCTGGGGATGCTTTTTCGTATTTCTGGCAATTCTGAATGAAATTGTCTGGCGAAATTTCTCAACAGACTTTTGGGTAACTTTCAAAGTCTGGGGTACGATGCCGATTTCGATGGCATTTATGATGGCACAACTTCCACTGCTCAAGGCTCATTCCACTGAACCTTTGTTTGGTGAAGAATGAACCCAATTGAACACGACACATTCTAGATAATGTCTAAAGAAATTCTATCCAGTTGCCGTGAAAGCAGGACCGCGCCAGAGTAATTGTGACGTGGTCAGGCCATGTATCCAACATCAAACCGGCACCTGGTTCTTTGCCTCCCAAACCTTCCAATCGAAGCCAGAATATGGGGTTGGAACGATCTGTTTTTGACCCGTATTTGTGCAATGTATCCTCAATATGGCGCCGAGTTTTGCTTGGCAAGTATTGCCAAACGACGGAATGCATCAACACAAATGCACTATTTTTGACTCTGGTTGCCAATTGCTTCTCAACAAATTCTGCGGCATCCATAGTCAATATTTCAGGTGGCGTTTGCAAAGCCAGCTTAATTGCCCCGTTTAACCGGTCAACACGATATTGCTGATCAGGCCAGATATATGACCGCAAACGCAATTGTGAATGCTTATCCCTAATATCTAGTGGTGAGAGGTCACACCCGGTTGTTGATATAATGGCAAGCTGACCATTGAGATTGGGATTAACGCCTGAAATTGTAGGGATCAATTTGACAGGCGAACTTGGGTCACCCCAGGTTTGTGCGTTATAACGGTAGAAGAATTGATCTAGTTGAAGATTGAGACCTGCGCTCGATCCAATTTCTATCAGTTGAATTGGTTGCCGCGTCTGGCGGGAAACGTGAAGCAGGCCTGGCAATAAAGCAGAAGCACGTCCGGTTTCGTTGGTTTGCGGCGGTAAGTCCAGCCAGGAAGACAAGTAATCATCGTGGGTTTTGATGGTGGATATCAAGATTTTTTTATATTGGGAATGTATGCCGTTGGGATAAATCTGGCTAAATGCGTCTTCAGGATTAGTGATGGTTATGGATCGCAGTGCACCGCACAATCTCAACGCCAGTGCATCGGCTGCTGGATCGCCGGGCCAATTTTCAATCCTGAAACCGGTTTTTGTTTTTTCATCAAGATGACTGATTAAGTGTTCGCACAACGAAGCTGTAAACGGGGAACCCATATCACGGCAGGCTTTTGCCTGGTTTTGAAAATGGCTGATAGTAACAGGGTTTTTCATTGCAGACATTCCCGTTGTCGGCCCAATGCCAGGGCAAAGCCCTATTCATTGATGTCGGGTAAAAAGCTATTGCTCTGATTTGTCGCTATTTAGCCAATTCGGCATCTATGATCGGCAAGATCTTTTGAATCAGTATGGCCTCATTGATTGGACCGACATGTTTATAAACTATTGTACCGGATTTATTGAGTATAAAAGTTTCCGGAATGCCATACACCCCCCAGTCAATTGATGTGGATCCGTTGGGATCGATGCTGACCGCTGCGTATGGGTTTCCCAAACCTCCCAGAAAACGAAGGGCGTTGGGGTTCTTGTCTTTGTAGTTGATGCCGACCATTAACAGACTTTTTCTGATTTCGGCCAGTCTAGTCAGAAATGGATGTTCATTTCTACACGGAACACACCATGATGCCCAGACGTTTACCAGCACCACTTTATTGGAAATGAGTTCTTTGGAAACGGGGGGAAGCTGCACACTGTCAACTTTTAAACCTACTAATGGTTCAGCTGGAAAACTGGGGGCAGCTTTATTAATCAGGACAGATGGCAGTTTGTTGGGATTAATTCCTGAACTGAGTTGTTTATAAAATATGAATACCAGTGCTAAAAACAGAACAAGCGGAATAGCAGCAACAATATATTTGCCAACTGGATTTTTGGAAACGTGTTCGTTCATTTACCTGAATTTTCACCTTGAGTTTTAGCTGCTCGACGTTTGACGCCAGATTGTTCCAATATCAAAAGCTCTTTTTGGCGATTGGAATATTGTATCCTCAACCATATGATCAGCAGTAGGATAACAAGAATTGAAACGGCATATGCGGGTATGATAAAGGCAGCATGGTCGCCAAACATAATAATTAATTTCCCTGGCTAGCTGATTGGGTGTCAATCCTTCGAGCTGCAGACATGCGCATGGAGCGTATTCTGCGACGAAGGATTTCGTTACGCATTGCCATTAGATGAAGAGTGAAAAACAATGTTGTATAGGCAAGCGCCATGGTGAGTAGCGGGTACAAAAAAACGACATCCATTGCCGGTTTTGCCAGCCTGGAAACACTGGCTGGCTGATGCAGAGTATTCCACCAATTGACCGAGAATTTGATGATCGGGATATTAATGAAGCCGATTAACGTGATAATCGCCAGTGACCGTGCAGCTGTTATCGGCTCTTCAATTGCACGAGACAGAGCGATGAGGCCCATGTAAATAATGAATAGGATCAGGACTGAGGTTAATCTCGCATCCCAGACCCACCAGGTTCCCCACATCGGTTTGCCCCAGAGTGACCCGGTCAGGAGTGCCAGAAATGTAAATGCTGCACCAATCGGTGCTGCGGCCCTGATTGATACATCAGCAAGCGGATGGCGCCAGACTAGTGAACCAAGTGCGGAAACCGACATCACTGAATAACACATCATTGCAATCCAGGAGGATGGAACATGGATGAACATGATCTGAACGGTTGCACCCTGTTGATAATCCTGAGGTGCGGAGAAGCCCAAATATAATCCGATACCGAGTAAAGTAACTGTGATTATTGCCAGAACCGGGATTAGCCAGCTGGCAACCGCTAAAAACCGGGTTGGATTGGCCAGATCCCAGAACCATGCCCAGAATCCCACTGATTTTGTTGTTACATCTGTCATGTTATTTTCTTACTCTGCGCGATCATTGATTGCAATCTACCCTTTTGTGATAATATTTGATCGAATTAAAATTAAGCTTTCAATCGGTGGATTGAGCCAGCATCCATCCGGCAGTTATTGGACCTAACACGGAGAAAAACAAGGTTAATGCGCATAGAATCAAGAAAGGTGAGGTGAAGGGAGCAGGATCCTGGATGGCACCATATGTCGCGGAAACGCCAAAAATCAGGACTGGAATGACCAGAGGAAGAATTAGCACTGCCAACAAAAGCCCGCCGCGCGGCAACGAGACAGTCGCCGCTGCACCCACGGCACCTATAAACGTGATTGCCGGTGTTCCAACAATCAAAGTGGCCAAAACTGCAGCAATCGCCAGGGGTTCCATATTCATGAATAGGCCAAATATCGGAGTAGCCAATATCAATGGCAATCCGTTTGCCAGCCAGTGGGAGAGGCATTTAATGAATACGATAGCGGTTAAAGAATGTGACTGGATGATAATGACATCCAATGTGCCATCTTCCCGATCCTGCTGAAACAACCGGTCGAGCCCCAGAAGACTTGCCAGAAGCGCGGCAATCCACAGAATTGCCGGGCCGATTTTCGAAAGCAGGTTGAGATCTGGTCCAACAGCAAAGGGAACGATAGTTACGACCACCAGAAAAAACAAAATTCCTGTCAGTGCACCGCCGCCAACGCGAAAAGCAAGTCTCATGTCTCTGAGCAACAATGACATCATTTCAATCAACCAATTGTTCTTTTGAACTCAATCTATTTTTATCAAGATTCAAAGTCTTGATCTGCTCATTATTGTCGGAATCTATTCCAAGAGATTGATGGGTGGCGGCAATGACCATACCACCACTGCTCAGATGCTCTTCAATCAACTTGGCAAAGAGAACTTCTGAAGCCTTATCAAGCGCCGAGGTGGGTTCATCGACAACCCAGATTGGCTTGTACGATACAAGTAATTTGGCAATGGAAACACGGCGTTTTTGTCCAGCGGAAAGATAAGCAGCCGGTAGGTGCTCGATCCCCGGTAAGCCGACTTTGACTAAAGCTTCACTAATACCAATCAACGGGATTCCACAGAATTCCTGCCAAAAGTTCAGATTCTCCTCCACACTCAATGCAAGCTTTAATGCATTTTGGTGACCCAGATAATGCATATATTCGTGGGGAGGAGAAACTCCTTCATCCTGACCACTATCGATGAGCAACACTGACCCATCGGATGCATTCAACAGTCCGGCAATTACGCGCAGTAAGGTAGATTTTCCAGACCCGTTGGAGCCTGTCACTACAAGTGCCTGGCCTTCTTCCAATGAGAAGTTTAGGGAGGAAAAGATCGGTTGACCTGAGCGTTCGCCGTTCAGGTTTTCTATGACAAGTTTCATTGGAATTGTTTAACGGGTGAATTAGTTTTCGTGAAGTGATAAATTGTATTATGCCATTCTATGTTCCTGAGGTAAATCTGACAGGACATTAGAGGCAGGCTGCAGCTAATCAACAGGTGTGCCAGATTTAGAAAAATTGACAACGATTGTTTTGAATTCTTTGTATAATTTATAAAAATAGACATTTGCCCTATTCACTCATCCATAAATTGATTCTATAAGAACGTTGATCAGGCAGCGACCGCTGTGATCGTCATTTATCTTCGCGCCGGAAATTTTGATTCAATTGACTCGATTCGTGCCGGGCAGACACGCGGAAATGGTCGCACCCGCTTTCAGGCGTGTTCCTAAACGCCAGTGTATGCCCTTTTCTGGCGTAAACAATTTGCTATTCAAGGAACACGCAAAATGCATAATTCACTAGACAGCTTCAAGTCCAAAATGACCCTTGCGGTGGGTTCAAAAAAATATATTTATTTTTCTCTTGAAGAAGCCGAAAAAAATGGACTTTATGGAATTTCGAAACTACCGTTTTCCCTCAAGGTCTTGATGGAAAATTTACTACGTTTTGAAGATGGACGTTCTGTTACAGCCGATGACATCCGCGCAATCGCGGCATGGCTTTCAGATAAAGGTAAGGCAGGTCAGGAAATAGCCTATCGGCCTGCACGGGTCCTGATGCAGGACTTTACTGGTGTGCCGGCGGTGGTTGATCTTGCTGCCATGCGCGATGCTACCGTTAATCTCGGGGGGCCAACCAATGCAATTAACCCGCAGGTACCGGTTGATCTGGTGATAGACCATTCGGTAATGGTTGATTTCGCCGGGCGAGGTGATTCATTTTCGCGTAATGTTGAACGTGAATATGAAAGAAATGGTGAGCGTTACACCTTCTTGAAATGGGGGCAAAATGCGTTTGAAAATTTCAGAGTTGTACCTCCGGGAACCGGTATTTGCCATCAGGTGAATCTGGAATATCTCTCTCAAACAGTCTGGACAAAGGACATTGGTGGCGATGTTTATGCTTATCCCGATACACTGGTTGGCACCGATTCACACACAACAATGGTCAATGGACTGTCCGTATTGGGTTGGGGTGTTGGTGGTATTGAGGCTGAAGCGGCAATGCTGGGTCAGCCAATTACGATGCTGGTACCGGAGGTCATTGGTTTTCGTGTTGATGGTAAATTGCCCGAAGGTACCACCGCCACCGATCTCGTATTGACTATTGTTGAGATGTTGCGCGCGCGCGGCGTAGTCGGCAAATTTGTTGAATTTTATGGCCCAGGCCTTGATCATCTTTCATTGGAAGATCAGGCAACGATTGCCAATATGGCGCCTGAATATGGTGCGACTTGCGGATTTTTTCCGGTGGACAATGATACTATTTCCTATCTTGAAGCAACTGGTCGTGAAGATGACCGGGTTGCGCTGGTTAAAGCCTATGCGAAAGCTCAAGGTATGTGGCGCACAAGCGATACGCCAGATCCCGTTTTCAGTGATACACTTGCACTGGATATAACCAGCGTGGTTCCATCACTTGCAGGACCAAAACGACCGCAGGATAGAATCGCATTAAATGATATGGTGTCTGGGTTTGATAAATCCATGAATTCCGACTTCAAAAATGCACCACAGATTGATCGGGTTAATGTCGAGGGTCGTAATTTCGATTTGGGACACGGGGATGTGGTAATAGCAGCAATCACCTCATGCACAAATACATCTAATCCTTCAGTACTGATTGCGGCCGGCCTGCTGGCTCGCAACGCATTGGCAAAAGGACTGAGTGCCAAGCCATGGGTCAAAACATCACTGGCACCGGGTTCGCAAGTTGTCACCGACTACCTCGAAAAAGCCGGATTGCAGGATGATCTGGATGCAATGGGGTTCAATCTGGTAGGCTATGGTTGTACAACTTGTATTGGTAATTCGGGTCCGTTGGCTGAAGAAATTTCAACTGCAATTAATGACAACGGTGTCGTTGCCTGTTCTGTGTTATCGGGAAACAGAAACTTTGAAGGCCGTATCAGCCCGGATATCCAGGCAAATTACCTGGCGTCCCCACCCCTGGTCGTGGCTTATTCAATTGCCGGATCTATCAAGGTCGATTTGGCCAATGACCCTCTGGGTCAGGACAAGGATGGCAATAATGTCTATTTGAAAGATATCTGGCCTACTTCCGCCGAAATTGCGGATCTTGTCAGACAGTCAATTAGCGTTGACATGTTCAAGCAACGTTATGGTGATGTATTCAAAGGAGATGAAGCCTGGCAGGGCATTAGTGTCTCTGGGGGTGAAACCTATGGGTGGGATGTCAATTCTACCTATGTTCAAAACCCACCCTATTTTGATGGTATCGAAATGGAGCCAGAACCGATTGAGGATATTGCAGATGCCCGTATTCTGGGTATTTTCAAAGACTCTGTTACCACCGATCATATTTCGCCAGCCGGCTCATTTTCTGTTGATTCTCCTGCCGGAGGGTATTTGTCAGAGCGTCAGGTGCGACCGGTGAATTTCAATTCCTATGGTTCGAGGCGTGGTAATCATCAGGTCATGATGCGTGGTACTTTTGCCAATATTCGGATCAAAAACCAGATGTTGAACAACATTGAAGGTGGTTACACCAAGCACTGGCCATCAGGCGAACAGATGCCGATGTATGATGCAGCTATGCGCTATCGCGAAGAAAACGTACCTTTGGTGGTATTTGGTGGCAAAGAATATGGCACCGGTTCTTCTCGTGACTGGGCAGCAAAAGGGACTGTATTGCTCGGTGTACGCGCCGTGATTGTGGGCTCATTTGAGCGTATTCACCGTTCAAACCTGATTGGCATGGGTGTCCTGCCATTGGTGTTTACAGGTGATGATAATTGGGAGAACCTTGGATTAACCGGTGATGAAACTGTTTCGATTTCCGGACTGGGAACACTTCAACCACGCCAAAACCTCGATGCTACGATCATTTTTGAGGATGGCAGTTCAAAAACAATAAGTCTTCTTGTTCGCATCGATACTGAAGATGAACTCGATTACTACCGCAATGGTGGAATTCTTCACTATGTTCTGCGTAATCTAAATCGGGCCGCATAAGCTCAATATAGATTGAATTAGACCGTTTCTTGTTTACACGGAATCATTTGACCGTTTATTCACGTTTTCAGGACAGCGTTATACTTTTCTTGTGGTCAACCAGACTACGGCGAAAAACATGCCTTGCCAGTAAACGTGAATAAACGGTCAAATGCTTCCGTGTAAACAAGAAGCGGTCTAGTCCTGACTAACTGATAACCCGGCAAATTTGATTTGCCGGGTTATTTGTTTGAGCAATTATCCCACACCACAATGTGATTTGGCTGTGAATGGGATTGATACTATTTTGTAGTCAGTAACTGGACCTGAACCCGTCGCATGGTGCAGTGAGGCATGAAGAGACTGGCAGAGAAATGAATAGTATGAAGATGTTTAGTGTGAAATCCGGAATTGTAATATTGCTGTTGGCGCTGTTTGGCACCTATGGACAGGCAGCAGAGATTTACACACCCAGGGGTGTTGTAGAATTGTTTACGTCTCAGGGCTGTTCATCCTGCCCGCCGGCAGATGAGTTTGTCACCAGTATACATAGAGACAAGGATGTGCTGGCACTGGCATGGCATGTTGATTACTGGGACTATCTGGGGTGGAAAGATACTTTTGCCAGGCCTGATCACGCAGACCGGCAACGCCGTTATTCCAGGTCATTTGGTGAAAATCAGATATATACGCCTCAAGCAGTGATCAATGGAAGAAGCCATACGGTGGGTTATAAGGGTCAGGAAATAAAGGCGCTTTTGACCAGTTACAGTAATCAGGAAAAAGGCCTGATGGTACCAATCAAAACAGCACTTGACAATGATGTCCTCGACATCGAAATTTCCTACGGTGATAATACCGGCAAGGCCACCTTGTGGATGGTTTATTTTTCCAATCAGTTGAACGTCAATGTCAAGCGCGGTGAAAACCATGGTAAAAAACTGACTTACTCCAATATTGTTCGCGATATTGAGTTGGTTGGTATGATGGAACCCGAAGGCTTGAAGATGATGCTGCCAATCAGTGAAATTTCCCACAAAGGGTATGATTCTTGTGCATTGATATTGCAACGTACCACCAAACTTGGCACGCCGGGTCCAATTGTTGGTGCAGTGGTCATACGGGATTTGAAGAACTGATGAGCCCCTTCATCTGCACGTTCTGATCGTTCCTGCGCAATTTGTTTGCAAATAATTCCCGATTTTTCAATAAATCATCTTGCTTTTTTTACAGGTCTTTTCCAGAATGGAACGAGATAAAAATAAGCTAGGTGGATAATGGCTGGTCTGCAGACAGATGAAATAGAAGATCAAACTACCAGTCAACATAACAACCTTATCAGTTTTGATCATGTCAAAACGACACCGACGCAGAAAAATCAAAACGATTTTTCCAATATTGTCAGGTTTAATCGCAAAGAACTCAATCTTATCCTGCGAGTTTACGGCTTTCGGGTCGCCAGTGGTGACTGGCGGGATTATGCCATTGATATGCTCAAGGGCAGGGCAGTATTTTCGGTATTTCGGCGCACAAGTGAAGTGCCGCTTTATATGATTGAAAAGAACCCCAAGCTGGAACGACGTCAGGGCGCCTACAGTGTTATCAATGCCAGTGGGCATGTGCTGAAGCGGGGGCATGAATTGGTTCAGGTTCTGAAGTTCTTCGACAGGAAACCGAAACTTGTCTCAATCTAAAACAGTTGTCATCTAATTGAATCACCGGATTTTTCCGGATATTTTATGCCGGTGGTTCACTGCTTCCGTTTCCTAGACCGCTTCTTGTTAACACGGAATCATTTGACCGTTTATTCACGTTTACTGGCAAGGCATGATTTTCGCCGTGATCTGGTTGACCACAAGAAAAGCAT
>JAAENI010000688.1 GCA_024224595.1 Hyphomicrobiales bacterium | reverse complement strand
GCCACTGGCAAAGATGTTACGTAGATGTTTGTTAATGGCGGGAACCTGGACACCAAAAAGTTCGGCCATTTGCTTTTGGGTAAGCCAAACGGTTTCATCTTGGATGATGATGCCGATTTTTACCGCACCATCACTGGTTGTGTAGAAGATGAAATCATTTTTGTTTGGTACGAGATTCTTTTCACTCATTCGTCGTTCCATAGAATTGACAAATCTTCAAGATTTGTCAATTCTGCGTTATGCGCCTCTGCAAAGTTCCGCTGGCCGCCAAACCATGCAATTACCTCTTTGCGCTGGATGTTTGAATGTTGATCTGAACAGTATGCGCCATATGATGACCATTTCCAGTCGCGGAAATCATCGATCAGACCGTGTTTCTGTGGATTTTGATGAATGTAGTTGATCAGCGTGAGAAAATAGGCGTGGTTATCAATCAATTTGCGGTGGAAGGGTCGCTCGAATAATGTTCCGGTTCGGCCTGTTGCGCGGTTGAAGGCACGTGTGTAGGCGATGAACATATTTTTGAACGCCTGGCTGGGTTTGCGTAATTTGAATAGTTGTTTATTTGGGGAAAAGGGTAGAATTTCTTGCTGCCAATAGGTTTCTTGTTCGGATTCGGTGCGTGTACGAATGGCGAAGTGGAAATGATTGGGTAAAAGGCTGTAGGCATATGTTTCGGCAACTGGCAGGATGTGTTTGGTGTATTGTTTGAGGAAGTAGGGGTAGTTGCGTGGTTCAACAAACAGGTTTTCGCGGTTGTTGCCACGATTGTAGATATGGTAGTACTGTCCATATTGTAGTGGTTTGATGGTCATGGTTTCTCAAAAAGAATTGACAAATCTTGAAGATTTGTCAATTCT
>JAAENI010000687.1 GCA_024224595.1 Hyphomicrobiales bacterium | reverse complement strand
TGGTTCTTTTATTATAAACAACGAAGGGATTTTGGAAAATGCAAATGGTATCTCCTTGCTTGGTTATGATATTTCCGCAACCGGAACACCTCCGGTAGCAAATGGCTTTGGTGGCCTTGTACCAGTCAATATTGGAATTCAGGCGCTAGATGCCAATCCAACTACCTCGGGAGTCCTGGTGCCAAATCTGCCAGCCAACGCATCAATCGTGGCGGCAGGCTCCTATCCGTCTGACAACCTGATTACATCAGATTCTTCCGGCAAATCTTCATTGGTAGTTTATGATTCAATTGGTAATGAGAAAACAATTGACATCTATTTCGCTAAAACCGCGACCAATGTCTGGGAAATGACAACTTACGATTCCTCTCAGTCTACTTCTGGCACTTTTCCCTATGCGACTGGGGCGCTTTCAACCCAGTCTCTCACATTTGATGGAACAACCGGACAGATCCTGGGAGGTGGTTCGGTAAACGCTACCGTCCCTATTCCTAACGGGGTTTCCATGGATTTGGTGATGGATGGCATAAGTCAGCTTGGGACTGATTACCAGTTGATAACCGCGAATGTAGACGGCAGCGCACCAGCCAGTATTGATCGGGTCGAAATTTCAGGTGACGGAACAGTATTTGGGATTTTTGGAAATGGTTTTGCCTCGCCTATTTACAAATTGGCACTGGCAAAAGTGATCAGCGCAGACCGCCTCAATCCTCTGCCTGGAAATCTGTTTTCAGCAACAATTGAGTCGGGTGATGTACTTATTGGTTCTGCTAACACCGAGGGTTTTGGCAGTGTTCAAGCCAACGCATTGGAAGAATCGAATGTTGATATGGCTGCCGAACTAACAATCATGATTGAATCGCAACGAAGTTACACAGCCAATTCTAAAGTATTCCAAACTGGGTCTGACCTGATGGATGTACTGGTCAATCTGAAGCGGTGAATATGGTTAACCCTAAATGACGCTAACAAATGCTCTACGTACGGCCGCAGGTGCCCTAGCTGGTAATGCAAAACATGCGTCAATTCTGTCTCGCAATGTTGCGGGTGTGGGAGATCCCAATTATGTGCGGCGTGATGCGGTTATCAGTACACAATTGTATGGTGCCATTAAAGTTGATATCCAGCGCAATGTACAACGCTCCCTTTATAATTCTGCTATCGCTTCAAATGCCATTGCGGCCAATGCTAACACAGTCAAAAGTGGAATTGACCAGCTTGCATTCTCTATTGGCGTTGATGACTTTGCCAATTCACCAGCCAGCATACTGGGTGACTTAAAAGAAGCGGTTGAATTGGCTGCTGCTGCGCCTTCCAACCCCAGTACAAATACAGCGCTTGTTGAACGAGGTCGCACGTTTGTAACCAGCCTTAATAATTTATATTCAGAAGTCATGGCTGGTCGTGCCACTGCTGACAAAGAAATTGCCAGCAGTGTTGACAAGCTTAATTCGTTGTTGGGTCAACTTGAGACCATCAATGATCAAATCGTTGTGGGGTCACGTAGCCAGGAAGAGGTTCTGGATAGTATTGATGTTCGAGACGGAATTCTAGAACAAATGTCACACGAAGTCGGGCTGAAAATTGTGCCCAGGGGAAATAACGACATTATGGTCTTGACCAGTAATGGTCTGGTAATGTTTGAAAACAATGCAAGGACTGTCAATTTCCAACCCACTGCCTCTTTTGATCCCAATACAACTGGAAATTCCCTGTTTATCGATGGTGTTGCTGCCAGTGGCGATGAACCATGGCTCCCGGTGACAACGGGTCGTTTGGGAGGTGCGTTCAAGGTTCGCGATGATATATTGGTGAATCAGCAAAATCAGTATGATGAAATTGCACGAGCAGTAGTTGAATTGTTTGGGGAAGAAGACCAGGTAAACGGCGTAAAACCGAAATTGGCCGGGATGTTCACATGGGGTGGCGGTCCCGCAGTACCGTCGACAGGTGTCATAGAAGCAGGAATCGCCTCAACAATTCGAATCAATGCCTTAGTCGATCCACAAAGTGGTGGAGACCCGACGCTGATCAGAGATGGTGGCATCAATGGTGATGCTGATTATATCTACAATGCGACCGGTGGGAGCGGATATTCGGATCATTTATATGATCTGGCTTCCGGCTTCGAAGAATCGATGACGTTTGCACCGCTGACCGGATTACTACCCAATCAAAGTTTGAGTAATTTTGCTGCGTCTTCACTTGATTGGCTGAACTTGACCCGGCAGGAAGCCCACAATAATTCCAGTTACCAAACTGAACTTTCAATTCAATACTCGAATGCCTATCAAACTGATGCAGGTGCGAATCTGGATGCAGAAATGTCAAAACTACTGGAAGTTGAGAGAGCCTATCAGGCATCGGCGAAGCTACTGTCGACAATTGATGAAATGTACGCTGTTTTCTTTAACGCGGTGAGGGTCTGATGAAATTAGGTAATATCTCAACATTCGCCCTGAACAACAATTTGCGACTACAATTTGCCAAAATGCATAATGACCTTGTTGATGCACAAAAAGAAGTTTCTACCGGCAAAAAGGCGGATATTGGCTATTCACTCGGGGCGTTTTCATCTTCAACGATCACTGCCGAGAACCAAATCGGCTTTATAGAGCAAACCAAGGTCACCAATTCATTTGTAGAAAATCGTCTCTCCATGATGCAAATTTCAATGAACGCGATGGTCGATGACGCAAATGAATTTATTGGTGTTGTGACCGCTGAACTTACCGGGTTGCTTGATAAGAGTTTGTTGAGTTCGGCGGGCAAATCGGCCCTCGCCAAGTTTTCCAGCACGATGAATGCCTCCCTGGGGGGAGAATATCTATTTTCCGGCATCAACTCAGATTCAGAGGCCATTTATGATTATCAGGGCGCAACTGGCAGTGCTGCCAAAGCGGCGGTTCAAAACGCCTTTGTCACTGAATTTGGTTTTGCGGTAACCGACCCTTCCGCTTCTTCGATTACACCTTCCGCTATGAAAACGTTTATTGATGGAGCGTTTTCTGATTTGTTCAATGATGCAAACTGGGATTCTTTGTGGACTGGAAGCTCTGACAGAGGCATGCGGTCAAAAATATCGAC
>JAAENI010000686.1 GCA_024224595.1 Hyphomicrobiales bacterium | reverse complement strand
TTTTCCAATCGGCCTTTGATCTGGGCTTTTCCGGCTTGGTAGCGCTGTGAGTACAATTCCCATTGATTAGAATGGCGAACGTGCATCTTCTTGCCATAGGCGGCAAGCTCTGCATCTTTGCGCTTTTGCTCGGCCAGAATCTTCTTGGTGTCGTTGTCATTGGCATGACCAAGCGTCTGCGCCTGGTCACGCTTGTGATAGGCGTTATCCTTGGCGGCGGAAAAGACTTCGCCCTTGGCGCGTTTGTTCCAGTTCTCAACCCGTTTGTTGCAATGAACTTGGCCGCGCTCCTGTTCATAGGCCATAGCCCATTTGGACAAGTGTTTTTGTGAGTTCCACAAATCCAGCATTTTACCGTTTTCAGGATTCACCCGATTGATAATCACATGCACATGCGGGTGAGCGGTATCATTATGGGCAATCAGGGCGGCTTGATTGCCCTCGGCTCCAAGGGCGCGAATACTCTCATTTGCCGCCCGTAGCATTTCAGCCTTGGTCAATCCGTCCTTTTCTGACGGGTTCCAGCCAAGCGAATAATGATAAACCGTTTGATCGGATTTATTGCCTGCAAGCGATGCTCCGGCCTGCCGTTTGAGATCGTCTTGGCTCTTGGCCGTTGCCGCCATGATGCTACTGGCAAGGTGGGGGTCGTCAGTCGAAAGATTGCGAAACTCCATCCAGTCCACACGATCAGACGTAAGGCGCACGTTCTCGCCTTCCTCGCGCTTGTCGTGAGTGTAATAGAGGAACGCGCCCTTGAAGGACGTACCCGTTGCCCTGCCGCCTTTTGGTTCTTTAGGCACCATAGGCGGCAACCACTTTTTCAAGGGCAAGGCGGTGTTCTTCAAGCACGGCGGTAATGTCGTTTGGCACTCCGTTGCCAAAATTCAGATGCTTGGCAATCTGATGGACATTAACGCCGGAACGATTGAGTTCAACAAGCAGGGCTTGCTCAATCGGGGTTTGACGGGGCGCTACTTTGCGGCCTGTTAAAACCAGACGGGCATAGGCCGAAACGGGCAAGCCTGCGGTAGCGGCTTGTTCCTCGATGTGTGCCAACTCATCGACAGTCAAACGGACTGACCCCAGAAAACAATCACGGGCTTTGCCGTGGGGTTTTTTGGGTCGTCCTCGTTTGGCTCGTTTCGGGTTCATGGCCGCAATGCCGATCTCAAGATCGTCCTTCTTAAGCTGGTTCCAAGGGGTGGCGCTAGACCCCATGGCAAGATTTAATGTGCAACATTAAACCATCTTGTTACCTTCTTTCCATATTACCAAAATTCTCCACATTATGCAAATCGCGCTCTGACCCAACCCTGCGCTCCCGCTTTTTGCGTATGTTCCCCCATGCACCTCAATTGACCCAACACTCAAGCAAAATGCCGCCTAAGCGACATTTCACATTACTGTCTTCCGACTGAAATATTGATGATTAAATCTCGTTTTTGAATGCTCGCAAAATTATCCGCACGGCCTGACGATCTTTAAATTTGAACAGGCTTGGTTTTAAATCCCACCCTCGATCATAGTGCGCCACGGTATGACATTGATGCTTCTCCGGCCACCTGTTCCAATGATCGCCAATTCTGAAAACTTCCAGCTTTGAAATCCGGCTTCCTTTCAGGCCATGATTGCTCTTGCAGTCATAAACTTTTGCGAAAAACTGATAGTCGGGCAATGCCTTCAATTCTCCATGCAACCAAAAATCCTGCTCGGGGTTTCCCTCTATCAGTTCTATTAATGCGTCATTGAAATACTCCATGTGTCTATCCTTTCAAAAATTGATTTAGTCTATCATTGGTGACGGGTTTGCACACGCTTTGAGGGAGTGGGTCAAAAAACGAAACGCTAGTAAGGCTTCACGACAACGGAAGTGTAGCCGCGCTTGTGTTTCGCAGGTTTTGAGGCGCGACCGGCGTGTGTGAAGCTGGCACCACTGATGCCCGCCTTGACAATAATTGTGAAAATTGCCCCAATTGAATCCTATATTGATAATAGAATGGCCTCACGGCCATGCTTTGGTATTTTGAAAAAGAATACTCAGGTTCACCAAAAGCAACCCTTGTGCTGTTCGGATAAGCCCCCTTCAATGCTTATTGTCGAGCAACCAGAACCCGACAACAACGGCTTTGCCGTGCTACACTGCGTTACGCCCCTACGGGTGTTATCGGAACCATGGTTACACGAAAAACGCATTTGTGAAGGTGGCTCCGAAAGCAACGAGAAAGTTGATTTGATGGCAGAAAACAACTTCAAAGAATTAAAAACCATGTGGGCTGTTGGTGCAGGCGTATGGCGCTTTGCCAGTGGTGCCGTTCAATTCGGCTCTGCCGTTAAACAAACCTTTGAAGCCGAACCGGACGTATCGGAGCAAGTTGACCCCATGGCTGGCCTTGCCATGGGCGGCGAATTAAGCCGTTACCAGTATGACCCTGATGGTTTTTATCTCGGTAAAATTCACAGCGACCACGGCCAATCTTTTGAGGCTTCTCTGCCTGCCGATGATGACAGACACCTTTTTATCGTGGCCGGAAACGCATCCGGCAAGGGTGTAACTTTTGGAATCCAAAATGCCATTCGGTGGAAGGGGCCATTGCTGGCAATAGACCCTAAAGGCGAAATGGCTGAAATCGCAGGCATGCGCCGTGCAACCCGTGAAGCGGCTTTGAAAACCGGAACCAGTGTCCGTCAGTTCGTCGGCCAGAAAGTCGCAATCCTTGACCCCATGGGTGAGGTGCGCGGCGCGGCCAAGAAGTTCTGTGTCAATTATGACCCTATGGGCGATATTGATATGAGCAATGAGAGAATCGCGCGGCGGCGTATCGGCAAACTGGCGGCGGGTATGATTATCCCTGAAGATGGCGACAACTCGCATTTTTCCGAAAGCGCGGAAACGCTCGTTGCCGGAACAATCGAAGCCGTGAAAATATTGGAGAAACCGAAAGATCACCGTCTGCCCTTTGTCCGTCAAAAAATCATTGGCAACGTGAAACTGAAAAATGAAACCAAGCCAACCGAGGGAGAAATAGAAAAAATCAAAACAGGATTTGAATTTCTCTATGACTACCTGACCCATGACGATCTGCCAGACGATAGCCACGCCGCAGAAGCGGCCAGCATATTAGGCGAAATTCTGGGCAGTGATGAGGCTGGAAGTTTCCGCACCACATTGTCGCGCAATCTCAAATGGATGATTGACCTTGATATGCAAGACCACCTGCAACCTTCCGGTTTCTCGCTCTATAGGGCGGTGCAAGAGGGCTGGTCGGTGTTCCTTGTTTTGAATCCCGATGACATAGGTGATTTTAAAAACTGGCTTCGCATGAATGTGCAATTATCGCTCTCCGCAAAAATGGCGCTTGGCACCAACCAACAAGGTTTGCAAACGCTGTTTTTCCTTGATGAATTTTCCGTGCTTGGGCGGTTTAAAGAAATCGAGGAAAAGGCCGGATATATTCGCGGCTATGGCGTGAAGCTGGTACCGATAATTCAAAATATCGGCCAGATTAAAAATCTCTATGCCAAAAACTGGGAAACCTTTTTAGGCAACGCGGCGGCTATCATCGGGTGGGGATTAAACGACCTTGAAACCGAGCAATATTTCTCTGACCGTTTGGGAAAAATTGTTATTGCCGAAACTTCCCGTTCTTCATCGAGCAACGTATCTGGCTTGGCTGGTGGTAAATCGAAAAATGAAAGTATCGGATTGCGTGAGCGCATGGTGCGCTTTGCCAACGAGATTCACGGGCAGGGCGCACGGGAAACTATGCGAGCCTTTGTTGTCCCTGCCTCTGGCAAGCCCTTCACCATTGAACGGGTGCCATATATGGCACTGGCAAAACACAAATTATTTGATAGCCCTGTTCATATCAGGAAATGGGAAAATGCACGGCAGAAAGGTGCTAAATAATGGCCGCAATCGTACTAATAGGAATAATCACTATTGCGTGGGTTGGGGGCATAATTCAGGTTATGGGACCATTTGATGCGCACGATCCTGCAATGGCAAACGCATTCGGTTTTGGCCTCATTGCCGCCGTGGTTGTCGTCCTTGAAGATACATATATGGAAGAACGAATTTCAACTCGCGATAGTGTAATAATAGCCGCAATCACTGGATTGAGTTTACCAATTTATCTGCTAAGCGAAACACCCAACCTTTTGGCTGGCATTGGTTGGTGGACTATTGGGTTTTTCAGCATTGGGTCGACATGCTCATCATTAGCTAACGTAGGTTGTTTTCTTTTGGATATAAAGGCTGATCGACAAAATCGCCTTCACGAAAAAGCGACAGAATATGCTTACGAAAATTTCTTTGACGATGTAGGCAACGACGACGAATTTCAATATGACGAAAGCACTTTTTCTGGCCGTGAATCCTCGGCGGGATCTTCCGCCGGAAAATCCATGCCTTATGGTATTGATAAACGCCATCCTGATGACGCAAAACTATGGGCTGTCGTAGACGACCCTGCCGCATCAGATAGCGAGCGAAAAAAAGCCTTTGATACTATTTTGAAAAACCAAGCTATGCGGCAAAAGCAACTGGTAAAACAGTAACAAATTGAATTAGCGGTAGTGATAGCCGTTAGTCTGCGCCCAATTGTAAAGTTCTCTGCCCGCTTCAATGAGCCATTCGCCATGGCCGTTTCGGCTCCAGTAATTCATTAAAAGCATCATGCCATCGGTTTCTTCCTTTGGCGCTGTTGAAAACAGGGGCACTAAACGGCGGTAAGCAAGTGTTTCCGCACCATTTGGTTGTTCGGATTTTGCTACTTTTTTGAATTGGTCAAAAGCCTTTTCACGCAAAGCCGCGCTATTCATTCCTTGAGTATTCTTCGGCACTATGCCTTGAAAATATCAGGTTTTCTTACCTAACGTCAACTTTGATGTAAATCTCCACTTCGGTAATGACCTCCCCCTGCCCTTCCCCGCTCGGGTCGGGATTATAACGATCAAAGATGTTTCTGGCTTCCTCGGCACTGGTGCGTAATGTTCCCCAAATGAGATTGCCGCGCCTGTCGAGCGCGGCAAATCCCTTAAATTTACGGTGTTTCTTAGCTGTCACCTTCTGACTTTTCACGGCGTGGCATAATGACAAAACGGCCAGATACGGCCAGCCCTTCCCTCACCTCGCAGGAAATAGTGCCTGTATCCTTTACCCATGCACTGCCAATGTTGGTGAAATGGCTTTTTTCCTCACCATTGGCATTGGTGTAGTTTTCTGCCAGTAGAATATCGTGTGTTGGTTTATTGCTCATGATTAAAATACCTTTCTTTTTTCAATAGTTTATCACTTTTCAGTATTA
>JAAENI010000685.1 GCA_024224595.1 Hyphomicrobiales bacterium | reverse complement strand
TTTATTTGGGAAAATGAATCTGACCGGCGGGAAAAAAACCAAAACCGGACAATATTCTACTTCGGCTCAAGTGCTGGATGAATTGGCTGTTGAAGGTCATGAACTGCCAAGGAAGATTGTAACATGGCGACAACTGACGAAACTAAAATCTACTTATACTGATGCATTACCGGAATTTATCAATTCCCACACCAAAAGAGTCCATACTTCCTATTCAATGGCATCGACTTCTACCGGAAGACTGTCTTCATCGGACCCAAACCTACAAAATATCCCCATCCGCACCGAAGAAGGGCGAAAAATAAGGACTGCCTTTATCGCTAACAATGGGCATCAACTGCTTTCAGCGGATTATTCTCAGATCGAATTACGCGTGTTGGCACATATTGCGGACATTGACCAGTTGAAACAGGCATTTGCAGACGACCTTGATATCCATGCGATGACGGCCAGTGAAATGTTTGATACACCAATTCTTGACATGGATCCGATGACAAGGCGTCGAGCAAAAGCTATTAATTTTGGTATTATTTATGGAATTTCAGCGTTTGGTTTGGCTAATCAATTAGGAATCAACCGGACTGAAGCATCAGAATATATCAAAAAATATTTCGAGCGATTTCCCGGTATTCAGGATTATATGGAAGCAACCAAGAATTTTGCCCGAGAAAAAGGTTATGTTGAAACAATTTTCGGGCGCAGGGCCTATTACCCGGAGATGAAATCCAATAATCCTCAAATGCGAGCCTTCAATGAACGCGCGGCGATCAACGCACCTATTCAGGGTTCGGCAGCAGATATCATCCGTCGAGCGATGGTCAGGATGGATGAAGCGCTTAGGGACGCTGGATTGAATGCTCAAATGTTGTTGCAAGTACATGATGAACTGATATTCGAATTACCTGACGATGAGATTCAATCAACAATTCCGGTGATAAAGAAAATCATGGAAAATGCACCATTTCCGGCACTCAATTTGAAGGTGGCTCTAAAAGTAGATGCTCAGTCTGCCCAGAATTGGGATGAGGCGCATTAACGCGATATTCTAATCGCAACCACAAATGGGATATTGAAAAACGGCATTGTATGGAAACTTCAGCGAACATCCATGACGGAAGTAACAGCGCCCTTGATTACCCCCCATGCAGTCGATCCGTAGATAGCGCGGCTAAACCTTGAGCGACCATCGTCTGGGACAACTATGATACACTGACTAGCCCCGGCCTTGATAATCTGCGTAACCGGATCGCCAATTGCCGTGATTGTTTTTTCAACATTTATTCCCATGCTGGTCAGAAGTTCACCGGCTTTAACATTGTTTTCCTCAGCGCGCCCGCGCGCGGAAGTGTTATTGGCTGTGGCGAATAAAGTGATCGGTTGCCCGACACTATGGGCCAGGACTGCTGACCTTCGCACCGCGCGCATGGCATATTTAGAGCCATCATTGTAAATCAGGAATCCTGAATTTTCCAGACTGATCTCACGTGCTACCATGACTGTACATGGGGCGAGGGCGGTTACACGCTGCACGACACCGGAATCAAAAATGGATTTAAATTCACCGCGCCAGCGGGAGGGTTCATTTACAATAATTAGATTATAGGGACCATGTTCATATTGGTCG
>JAAENI010000684.1 GCA_024224595.1 Hyphomicrobiales bacterium | reverse complement strand
ATTGCTCCAAATCTGAAGTAGTCTTCTCAAGGATAAATGATCATGAATATTCATGAATATCAGGCGAAAGCACTTTTAAAAGAAGCAGGTGCATCAGTATCAAAAGGTGTACCCATCCTTTCGCTCGACGATATGGAGGATGCAATCTCCGCGCTTCCCGGGCCGGTTTATGTAGTAAAAAGTCAAATTCACGCTGGCGGGCGCGGCAAAGGTAAATTTAAGGAATTGCCCGATGATGCCCAGGGCGGCGTCAGACTGGCGTTTTCACCCGATGAAGCGCGCAGTCACATCCGCGAAATGTTTGGCAATACACTGGTTACAAAACAGACCGGTGATGAGGGTAAGCAGGTTAACCGATTGTATCTGGAGGATGGAGCAGATATCGATCGTGAACTCTATCTTTCGATTTTGGTAAACCGAGATACCAGCCTGGTTTCATTTGTCGCTTCAACCGAAGGCGGAATGGATATTGAAGCTGTCGCAGAGCACTCACCGGACAAAATTCATACTGTCGGAATAGATCCATTTGCCGGATGCACATCAAATGATTGCGAAAAGTTATGTGACGTATTTGAATTGTCCGGCGCTGCCCGGGGGGACGGCATGAATCTATTTCCTATCTTGTATAACACTTTCGTTTCCACGGACATGAGCTTGCTCGAGATAAACCCACTGGTTATATTGGGCGACGGACATTTACGTGTTCTTGATGCTAAAGTATCTTTCGACGGCAATGCCGAATTCCGTCATCCGGAATTGGCCAAACTTCGTGATTTGAGTGAGGAGGACGAGAAAGAAATAGAGGCCTCAAAACACGATCTTGCTTATGTTGCTTTGGATGGCAGCATTGGCTGCATGGTTAACGGTGCTGGACTGGCGATGGCAACCATGGACATTATCAAGCTATACGGTGAAGAACCGGCGAACTTCCTTGATGTTGGCGGTGGAGCAACGGCGGAAAAAGTAACCGCCGCATTTAAAATCATAACGGCCGACCCCCAGGTTAAAGGAATACTTGTCAACATATTCGGAGGCATCATGCGTTGCGATGTCATTGCCGAAGGTGTTTTGACTGCTGTACAGGAAGTTGGCCTGAAAGTTCCATTGGTTGTTCGCCTTGAGGGTACCAAGGTTGCGGAAGGCAAGGCAATCATTGATGGATCTGATCTTGATGTTATTGCCGCAGATGATCTTGATGATGCAGCACAAAAAATCGTTAAAGCTGTAAGGGAATAGTGACAGTCATTCAGCCAGATCAACCACTATACCTCACTCGGTTTAATGAACTTCATGTGCTGAAAGTCCCATACCAAATTTAGATGAAAGAGCAAAAAATATCCATACTCATCAACAAAGACACCAGAATTCTTGTTCAGGGTCTAACTGGCAAAACCGGTACCTTCCATACTGAACAGGCTTTGGCATATCACGGGACTAAAATGGTCGGTGGAATTCATCCAAAGAAAGGTGGTACTACTTGGACAGCAGGAGCCGGTGATGCTGCCGGAACTCAATTACCGATATTTGCATCGGTCACTGACGGGCGTGAAGCAACGGGCGCAGACGCTTCCGTCGTTTATGTTCCGCCTGCTGGTGCTGCGGCTGCGATCATAGAAGCAATTGATGCCGAAATTCCCTTGATTATTTGTATCACAGAAGGCATCCCGGTCATCGATATGGTCAAGGTCAAAGCGAGACTTCGAAAATCAGGTTCACGTCTTGTGGGTCCAAATTGCCCTGGTATTATGACCCCGGACGAATGCAAAATTGGAATTATGCCAGGTGGCATATTCAAAAAAGGAAGTGTTGGAATCCTTTCGCGTTCAGGTACACTGACCTATGAGGCCGTATTTCAAACGACCAATGCCGGACTGGGCCAAACAACTGCTGTGGGCATTGGTGGCGACCCGGTTAAAGGCACAGAATTTATCGATGTTCTGGAAATGTTTTTGGCGGACGACGAAACAAAATCCATTATCATGATAGGTGAAATTGGTGGTTCCGCTGAAGAAGATGCTTCTCAATTCATCAAAGATGAGGCCGCAAGAGGTCGTGCCAAACCAATGGCGGCCTTTATCGCTGGACGAACCGCGCCTGCTGGCCGTACTATGGGCCATGCCGGGGCGGTGATTTCCGGCGGCAAAGGTGGTGCAGAAGACAAAATTGAAGCGCTTGAAGCTGCAGGAGTAAAAGTGTCGCCATCACCAGCCAAGTTGGGTGAGACACTGCTCAACGTTTTAGGAAAATAATAGTGAACTAGATTCAGCTGACTTGTAACAATTAGAGATACAAATTACTAATGGAGGCGGGTAGTTCCCGAAAAGACAATGGCAAGTCAAAATACCAGTGAAGAATTCTCCTCATTCCTCAACGGTTCAAATGCCGTCTGGCTGGAAAACCTGTTCAGTAAATATCAAAAAGACCCTGATTCCGTTGACGAGCAATGGCGTACCTGGTTCGCCTCAATGCAAGAGTCCATTCCCTTAGAAGATGGATCTGCAGGTGAAGAAGTTTCAGACGGCCCCTCCTGGGCCCGTGACAATTGGCCCATTGCAGTAAATGGTGAACTGGTTTCCGCGTTCGATGGCGACTGGCCCCAGGTTGAGCAATCCGTTAGCAGCAAACTAAAATCGCACCCTGTTACCACAGGACTGAGCGAAAGCGAAGTTCTGCAGGGTACGCGGGATTCGGTATCGGCCATTATGATGATCAGGGCATATCGAATGCGAGGTCATCTGCACGCGGATCTTGATCCGCTAAAAATTGCCGGATGGCAGGAAGCACACAATGAATTGCATCCATCTACCTACGGATTTACCGAGGCTGATTATGACCGCGATATTTTTATAGACTACATGCTCGGCATGGAATTCGCTACCGTGCGGGAAATGCTTGAAATTCTTAATAGAACCTATTGTTCGACGATGGGTGTTGAATTCATGCATATTTCCAATCCTCAAGAAAAAGCAGGGATACAGGAGCGGATTGAAGGTCCGGACAAAGGCGTCGCATTTACGGAAAAAGGTAAGAGAGCAATCCTGAACAAACTGATTGAAGCTGAAGGGTTTGAACAGTTTTTAGATGTTAAATACAAAGGCACCAAACGGTTTGGTCTGGATGGTGCAGAATCGCTGATTCCGGCTCTTGAGCAAATTATCAAACGCGGCGGACAAATGGGGTTGAAAGAAATTATTCTCGGGATGCCTCACCGTGGAAGACTAAATGTTCTGTCAAATGTAATGGGTAAACCTTTCCACGCTATTTTCAACGAATTCATGGGCGGATCGAATACGCCTGATGAAGTTGAGGGATCGGGCGATGTTAAATATCATTTGGGTGCCTCTTCTGATCGCGAATTTGACGGCAATGCAGTCCATCTCTCGTTAACCGCCAATCCATCTCATCTGGAAATTGTTAATCCGGTTGTATTGGGTAAAGTACGGGCAAAACAGGATGCCGGAGAAAAGAAAAACGATAGTGGCGAGCGACCCAGGGATAGTGTCCTGGCACTTCTGCTGCATGGTGATGCTGCTTTTGCAGGACAAGGTGTGGTTGCTGAATGCTTTGGCCTGTCTGGCCTAAAAGGCCATCGCACCGGTGGGTCCATTCATTTTATCGTCAACAACCAAATCGGGTTTACCACTAACCCGCGTTTTTCGCGCTCTTCTCCATACCCATCAGATGTAGCAAAAATGATTGAAGCGCCGATATTTCATGTGAACGGGGATGATCCTGAAGCGGTTGTATATGCGGCAAAAGTTGCAATAGAATTTCGACAGAAGTTTCAAAAGCCTGTAGTCATTGATATGCTGTGCTACAGACGTTTCGGTCACAATGAAGGGGACGAGCCTTCTTTTACCCAACCAATTATGTACAAGAAGATTCGCACCCAGCCGACCACATTGCAAATCTACTCCGGTCGCCTGGCAGATGAGGATCTTGTCTCAGATACTGAATTCCAGGGTCTGAAATCTGATTTCAGAACCTTTCTAGAAGGCGAATTTGATACCGGGCAAAATTTCAAACCAAATAAAGCTGATTGGCTTGACGGTGTATGGAGCGGATACAAAGCTGCCGGGTCAACAGACGAACCAAGACGTGGAAAAACAGGTATATCAACCAGTCAGCTGAAAAAAATCGGCGCTAAACTCGTCCACATTCCAGAAGAATTTCACGCCCACAGAACTATTCAGCGATTGTTTGACGGGCGTGGTGAGATGATCAAGTCCGGCAAGGGAATTGACTGGGCGATGGCGGAGGCTTTAGCATTCGGCAGTCTTTTGACTGAAGGCTTCAATGTGCGTCTTTCAGGTCAGGACTGTGAACGCGGAACATTTTCACAGCGTCATTCCGTTCTGTATGATCAAGATACTGAAAAGCGTTATATCCCGCTAAATAATCTTTCGGATGATCAACCGGAATACGATGTAATCAACTCCATGTTGTCTGAAGAAGCTGTTCTGGGTTATGAATATGGCTATACACTTTCCGCACCTACGACCCTGGTCATGTGGGAAGGCCAATTCGGTGATTTTGCCAACGGTGCCCAGGTCGTAATTGACCAGTTTATTTCATCAGGTGAAAGAAAATGGCTACGTATGAGTGGTCTGGTTTTATTGTTGCCACACGGCTATGAAGGTCAAGGGCCAGAACATTCATCTGCCAGGCTGGAGCGCTATCTTCAGTCATGTGCAGAAGACAACATGCAGGTAGCTAATTGTTCGACACCGGCAAACTATTTTCATATATTGCGACGTCAAATGCATCGGGAGTTTCGCAAACCTTTGGTCTTGATGACCCCTAAATCATTGCTGCGCCACAAAAAAGCCGTGTCTGACTTAAGTGATCTCGATAGCAAATTCTCATTTCACCGATTGCTTTGGGATGATTCCGAAGTTCTGAAAAATGAACCAATTAAACTCACAAAAGATAACATGATTCGCCGCGTGGTTATGTGCAGCGGTAAAGTCTATTATGATCTCTACGAAGAGCGGGAAAAACGCGAAATCAATGATATTTATCTCTTGCGCGTCGAGCAATTGTATCCAGTGCCTGTCAAGGCACTGATTACAGAATTAACAAGATTTCCAAATGCTGAGTGGATCTGGTGCCAGGAAGAACCAAAGAATATGGGTGCTTGGGGGTTTCTCGAACCTTATTTGGAATGGGTCTTCAATCACATCAACTCCAGCTGTAAACGCGCAAAATACGCAGGACGTCCTGCCGCAGCATCACCGGCAACCGGGATGATGTCTAAACATCTGAAGCAGCTCGCAGCGTTACTTGAAGATGCACTGGGAAATTAGAAGCAAGAGATTAGCAGAAAAAAGGGAAAAAGAATGGCAACTGAGATTAAAGTCCCCGTTCTGGGAGAATCGATTGCGGAAGCGACCATCGGACAATGGTTCAAACAGATTGGGGAACCGTTTAACGTCGATGAACCTCTGGTTGAGCTTGAAACCGATAAGGTTTCCATAGAAGTACCTGCTTCAGCTGCAGGTTCGTTGACTCAAATTCTGGCACAAGAAGGTGAAACCGTCGAAGTTGGAGCTATTCTGGCTGTTTTTGATGAAGGTGCAGCAACAGTTGTATCTGAAAAGGTTGGAGAAAAACCATCGCAACCAATTTCAAAACCCCCTGCAGATTCTACTATGCCACCATCTCCGGCAGCCGGAAAATTGTTAAAAGAAATGGGTCTTGGTTCCAAACAGGTTACCGGTAGTGGTAAACGTGGCCAAATTCTGAAACCTGACGTGCAATCGGCTCAAATTACTAATCACGCCCATTCTGATTTTCAAGTTGAGGTAGTTCGCGAAGAACGAGTGAGAATGTCCCGCCTTCGTCAAACGATTGCCCGTCGCCTTAAGGAAGCTCAAAATACCGCAGCAATGCTTACTACTTTTAACGAAGTAGATATGGGCCCGGTAATGAATATGCGTAAAAAATACAAAGAACTTTTTGAAAAAAAGCATGATGTGAAACTAGGCTTTATGGGATTTTTTGCCAAAGCTGCCTGTCAGGCTTTGAAAGAGATTCCCTCGGTCAATGCCCAGATCGATGAGACAGAATTGGTTTATAAAAATTACTGCCACATCGGTGTTGCAGTGGGTACTGACAAGGGACTGGTTGTACCGGTAGTTCGTGACGCCGATCAAATGTCGATTGCCGAAATAGAAAAGGAAATTGGCAATCTTGGTCGCAAGGCGCGTGACGGGGAATTGTCGATGGCAGATATGCAAGGAGGGACATTTACATTGTCAAATGGAGGTGTTTACGGATCACTGATGTCTACCCCAATCCTAAATGCTCCCCAATCGGGTATTCTGGGAATGCACAAAATTCAGGAACGCCCAATGGCAATTGGGGGACAAGTGGTCATACGCCCGATGATGTATCTAGCTTTGTCTTATGATCACCGAATTGTTGATGGCAAGGAAGCGGTGACATTCCTTGTTCGCATCAAGGAAATCCTGGAAGACCCCGAAAGACTGGTACTTGATTTGTAATTGAGTATAGTAATCCAATCAGAATTACTAAGGAGAATATACATGTCAATTGAACTTACAATGTTACTGTGGGTAGTAATTTTGTTTCTGGTTCAACTGGTGGCTCAGGTGCTGGCTGAATTGATGGAGCATGGATTTGGTTACCTGTTGGGACCACGCGATGACTGGAAATCACCAACAGGCATTGCTAGCCGCATTGAACGGGCATATTTTAATCTGCTCGAAACCCTACCGGTGTTTGCCTCACTAATTCTCATTGCCTTATTCACCGGTAAAGTAAACGAAATGACCGCGCTTGGATCGCAAATTTATTTCTGGGGTCGCCTGATTTATTTCCCGGTATATATTACTGGTATTCCGGTTGTGCGTACCCTGGTCTGGATAGGATCAACCGGCGGACTTGTACTAATCCTGTGGCAGTTATTGATCTAATTTGAAATATCAAACAAAGGAAACACGACATGGCTGAAGCCTTTGACCTGGTAGTGATTGGTAGTGGCCCGGGTGGGTATGTTTGTGCCATTAAGGCTTCACATCTGGGGCTTAAAACAGCAATCGTTGAGAAAAATTCAACACTGGGCGGTACATGCCTCAACATTGGTTGCATTCCTTCCAAGGCGTTGCTTCATGCCTCAGAAATGTTTCAGGAAGCAGGCCACGGCCTAGCATCATTGGGAGTAAATGTCGATGCCCCCAAACTCGATCTGAAAACAATGATGGCGCACAAGGATGCGGTTGTTAAATCTAATGTTGATGGCGTTGCTTTTCTGATGAAGAAAAACAAAATTACTGTTTACCAGGGTACTGGAAGCATTACAAAAGCCGGTGAAGTCATAGTCACCGATGATAAAAAACAAGAACAGTCAATCTCCGCAAAAAGCATTGTTATTGCAACGGGTTCCAATGTTGCGGGCATTCCTGGTGTGGATGTGAATGTAGATGAAAAAATTATTGTTTCATCGACTGGAGCACTCTCGCTGCCCAATGTTCCCGAATCCATGACTGTTGTCGGTGGCGGAGTTATTGGATTAGAGTTGGGTTCTGTTTGGCAACGTCTTGGTGCAGAAGTCACCGTCGTTGAATATCTTGGCAACATTCTTGGCGCTACCGATGCGGATGTATCCAAACAATTCTTGAGAATACTGAAGAAAAAGGGAATGAAGTTTCACCTTTCTTCAAAAGTTACCGCAGTGGAAAAAAAAGGCTCCAGGGCAAAAGTTGTTTTTGAACCCGTTAAAGGTGGAGATTCAGTTACACTTGAAAGCGATGTTGTATTGATCTCAACCGGGAGAAGTCCTTATACCAGCGGCCTTGGATTGGAAGCATTAGGCATCGAACTGGAACGCGGAAAAATCAAAACTGATGAGCATTGGCAAACCAGTGTTCCGACAATTTATGCGGTTGGTGACGTTATTGATGGTCCAATGCTTGCCCATAAAGCTGAAGATGAGGGTACAGCGGTAGCAGAATACCTGGCTGGTCAGGCAGGCCACGTTAATTATGATGTAATTCCAAGCGTAGTTTACACGATGCCCGAAATTGCAAGTGTTGGAAAAACTGAGGAAGAGTTGAAAGCTGCCGGTATTGAATACGTGACAGGAAAGTTTCCGTTCTCTGCCAATGGCCGTGCGCGGGCAATGAACCAGAGTGAAGGCTTTGTAAAATTCATTGCTGACAAACAAACAGATCGTGTACTGGGTGTTCATATCGTCGGATTTGGTGCCGGCGAAATGATTCACGAAGCAACTGTATTGATGGAATTTGGCGGTTCATCGGAAGACCTTGCCAGAACATGCCATGCACATCCGACCATGTCAGAAGCAGTAAGAGAAGCTGCAATGGCAACTTACAGTAAACCAATACACATGTAATTGAACTATCGAGTTTGGACTATTGGGCGCTGAGGGTGATTTTTTGTTCACACACCCATACGCGCTACTTCCCTGTAATAACCGGAAAATAATGCGTGCAAACTTTCAATTCAAACTATGCGGCCTGATCCATCAATCAATTCATGCTTTGTGAATTAATCTGATATTTCCACGGTATCGCTGAGTTTTTTCGCACCAAGCAAAATATCAACTATGCCGGATCATAAGTACTCATGGCTTCTTCATTTTTCTTTTCAGCACCAACGACTTTCAATTCTGACAGATCTGCTGATTCATAACCATGAGAGCATTGAGCAAAAGAAGAGGTAACAATTGTCACCGTAAATGGCGCACCAAAGGTAATTGGGAATAGTGTTTTCATAAGGCAAACACCCCCTTTCCAGTTATTCTGTTTACCGGAATATGATGCCACAAATGTCCATAGATGGTAAATTCGGGTCAATTTGATGAATTGGTGTTGATTAAAATAGGGGAGTTTCAACGGCCTGAACTTGATATCCGCCTTGCTCCAATAATGAAATTATCCCGGTTATTCCGGGAAGATGCATCGCACCCACCGCCATAAAAGAATTACCTTTTTGAAAGTACTCGTTAGCTCTTTTGACCATCCTCACATTTCTCTGATCAACTAACTTGTCCTGAAACTCAGTAAAGTCTGGATTTGCATCCGGCTTTTTAGTGAAATGCCGAAGCGCTGGAACAATCATCCCAATATCGCCCTTGATATAAAGACGCTTCATTGTTTGCCTGATATCATCAAGCCTATCACCCAATTCAAGCGTTTCAACCAAAGCTTTAATCTGAAAATCCCAAGGCATTGAGGAAATTGCTGTTAACTGCTCTTCTGTTGTTTCCAAGGCTATAAGTTCTTTTCCGTCTTCCAGAGCCATATTCATAATCTTTGCATCCAGAAACGGTTTCCCCTGTTTTTTTGCCTCAATTTCACACAGTTGGTTTCCAATTGCTGGAGCAAGCATCCATGGCTGCATTCGAATAGCCAGTTCGTAGGGCAAGCCCCGGGCTTTGGCAGCCAATTTCAGTTTTCGCATCTGATGGCTATTGAGGTCAGAATCAATAGTTGAACCATCGAGTCGAAACGTCAGATGTTTCAATTTGAAAATATTCGCTTTGGCTGCATCAGGATCCAGCATATCAGTGATTTCGACCAATATTGTTTTTGAATTCTCATAGGCTTTGCTAGCAGACTGGGGCAGCGCAGATATATTTGCATCAGCCATATGCATCGTCCCAAATACCCAGGAGTCAGGAAGTCCGGGTTTCGAAATCTTCCACAAACGTGAATTGCCATATAAAATTCTGTCTGCCTGTTTTCGCAGCATTGCAAAAGCCTCTGGATCATCATTGGCTAGAGGCCAAAGCAGTTCACTACCAGCGCAAGCAACTTCCTCACCCGCATACACATTGCTGGCAAAATTCAGCGATATTGAAAAAATCGCTACAAATATCAATTTTATCGTTCCGTAGAATAGTAAACCAGCTCTGGATATTAAGGTCATCTAGATCATTCTCTGATTTTTCAGTTGAATAGGTATCTCATACACAACTGGATATCGGGTTAAGTCTTCTGGTTAATTCGGGATAAACATCAATCTTTGCAGAGCAAGATATGGCCGGTTAAAAGGCAAGACTTGGCTCAGGATCGAGGATGATTACTATCATAAATTTCAAGTAGTTTTGCCGTATCAACTCCAGTGTACATCTGCGTCGTCGATAAACTGGCATGGCGCAGCAATTCTTGAATCGAGCGCAGATCTCCACCTTCTGCTAAAAGATGTGTCGCAAATGAATGACGCAAAGAATGAGGCGTCGCATTTTGTGGCAACCCCAGTGCACCACGCAGTTTGCGCATCTGTTTTTGAATAATCGCAGCATTTAGGGAGCCCCCTTTTGCTCCTCTGAACAAAGGCTCTTTTTCTTCAAGAACATAAGGACAATATTGAATATAGTCTTCAACACATTGGCGTACAAATGGTAATAATGGTACAATTCGAAGCTTGTTGCCCTTACCACGAATTCTTAAAATTGCGCCTTCTTTTGCCGAGAATTGTTCCGGTCTGAGAGCAAGAGTTTCGCCAATCCGCAATCCACAACCATACATTAAGGCCATACAGGCTGCATCCCGGGTAGCTATCCACGGTTCTTCAGCCATTTGCTCTACAGATTGAGTGACCCTCACCGCAGAAGATTCAGACATCGGTTTTGGTAATTTGCGGGGTAACTTTGGCGCTCGGGTAGCATTAAGCCCGGCACTTTCCGCTAACCCTTGACGTTCAAGAAAACGGATGAATGAGCGAATACCCGACAACGAACGGGCCAGGGTTCGCGCTTTTGCACCGCCACTGCGTCGCCGGGCCAGAAACCCGCGCAAATCCACAGGCTTGAGATTTGCAATGTCCTCAATCGCCACAGGGTTACCCAGATATCCTGTAAAATGTTGAAAGAACTGGCGCACGTCACGCTGATATGCTTCCAGTGTTTTCTCCGTTAATCGCCTCTCATAACGAATATATTCAAGCCAGCAAACAAACTGTGTGGTTAATTTTTGATCACAGGTGATGAGAAATTCTTGGGGTTGATTCATAAACACCAGTATAGGTAATTTCGGTTAGCAAGTTATTGACGCACCACAAAATAACGATGGTATCCTATCTACCTATCTCAGAGTCCTTGCATTTTCCAAATACCAATTTCACTCTCCCTGCCCTTTAATATCTTTGAACCAACATTAGTGAAATTATCCAACTGGTAATTATCATTTCCAGCCTCACAGATTTTGTTTGCTTCAATTAATTCATCACTAACAATAACTTGCGTCCCTAATGACCTTGTCAATTCTTCCAGACGGGCCGCAACATTGACGGTGTCACCCAAAGTAGCGAACTCCAATCTGCGTTCTGACCCGATATCTCCCAGGATTACATCCCCATAGTGGACACCTATTGATAACATTACAGGTGCCTCGCCATCTTCAACTCTTTTGGCATTCCAGCGATCAATAGATTTCACCATGTCACGAACACACTGTAATGCGTTTGCTGCATCTTGTGGACCAATAACCGGACTGCCAAAAGTCGCCATTATTCCATCGCCCAAAAATTTGTCTAATGTCCCGTGATTTTCAAAAACTGCAGTTTCAAGCAACTGATGATATTTGCGCAGGAACTCGACTACCTTTTCTGGATTTCCCTGCTCGGCCATGCGGGTAAAACCCACGATATCAGCAAATAAAACAGCAACCGGCTGCAAGCGGATATTATCAAAAGGGTGATCCTGATCTGCTAGTTCATCAACAATATTGGGTGGGAAATAGCGCGCGAGATTTTCCCGTTCTCTTTCAGATGATGCCTGTTTCATCATCCATTGATTATTACGCCAGCCATTTAGAGCCAAAATTGCAGCTACAATCAGGAACACAACAACTTCCTGAATTCGAACGCCAACAAGAACATTGTTGGGGTCAATGACATCCAACATAAGCGGATAACTAGCTATGGCTTGGCCAATGTCTTCAGTCAATTGGGGATCAGTGCGCCCGAAGAAGATAATGCCAACTAGCCCCAATAACCAAATGACTGATGTCCAGGTACCGATAGCTATGAGAGTTCGCCAAGAATATGCCAAAGTAGCGCCTGCCAAAATGACATAAAAATACGGAAAATTTTCGAACCGATACTGCATGGCACTTGGCCATATCTGTTCAAATAACGGGTTGGGAAGAATTCCAATAATCGTCAGCAGGACCAAATCCAAGAGTATTAGAACTAACTCCATTCTGCTCTGTCCGACTTGTGCTGCCTTTAATTGCGCCCAACCCAGCAATGCAAAGGCTACCAGTAGTGCTTCAAAATAGAGTACATCCCAATTCGGATTGATAAATGGCAGGAGAATGGCAATAACAACAAGTGATATCCAACGGGCTTTGATAGCTAAAACCTGCCCCTGCCGCTTGTTGACACCCAGTGCATCCATCATATGAGGGTTATTCTTGGCCGCTTCCTGTTCGCGCAACCGCGTAGATCGTACATTTGCAGGAAGCGAGGCAATACTGCGTATTAACGAACCAAGCATAGTTCATCTCCATTATATTTTTTCAATTGATATGGGGTTAATCAAAAAGCAGACAAGTGGAAAACAATGATAATACTAACTTGCAAATGTGACCAGCAGATCTTTGGCATCTATCTGATCTCCAGTCACAACCAGCACTTCACCGATATTACCATCGCGCTCTGCATGAATTGCGGTTTCCATCTTCATGGCTTCAATAGATACAAGGACATCTCCGGCACTAACCACCTGGCCTGTTGTAACCGCAACAGTCGAAATGACCCCTGGCATAGGTGCGCCAACATGATTTTCATTGCCAATCTCTGCCTTTCTTCGTTGACCTGCACCAACTGCCCCATGAGATCGATCCGGAACTCTTGCTCTGCGTGGTTGACCGTTGAGTTCAAAATAAACCGTTACCATTCCTTTTTCATCCGCCTCACCTTTAGCAAGACAACGAATAACCATGGTTTTACCGCGCTCCAGATCTACCAGTACTTCCTCTCCTGGCTGCATTCCATAAAAATAGATTGGTGTTGGAAGAACGGATGTTGGACCATATGATTCCCTCATGCGTGCATATTCAGTAAACACTTTTGGGTACATTAGATAAGAAGCCAACTCCTGATCATTGATCGATTCACCCAGTGTCTCACTAATGTCTGATCTTTCAGCCTCGATATCAGCTGCTGCCAGTAGAGATCCTGGCGGGATAGTATATGGTTCTTCTCCCTTTAACGCCGCAGCTTGAATTTCCGGTGGCCAACCACCAACAGGTTGACCCAAATCACCGCGCATCATTGATACCACCGATTCGGGATAGGAAATCTCCCTTTCTCCGGAACGGATCTCTTCAACTTTCATATCCTGGCTAACCAGCATCAAGGCCATATCGCCAACGACCTTGGATGACGGTGTCACTTTGATGATATCCCCAAATAGATGATTCACATCAGAGTATGTTTGCGCCACTTCGTGCCAGCGGCTCTCCAGTCCCAGAGATCGAGCCTGCTCTTTCAAGTTGGTAAATTGCCCTCCTGGCATTTCATGCAAATAGACTTCAGACGCAGGCCCTTTGAGATCACTTTCAAACGCCGCATAATAATAGCGTACCGCTTCCCAATAGAACGATATTTCACGAATTGCCTGAGGATCAAGACCGGTATCGACTTTTGTACCGCGCAGAGCCTCCACAATGGAACCGAGGCAGGGCTGCGAGGTATTTCCTGATAGAGCATCCATTGCTGCATCAACAACATCCACACCGCACTCAGCCGCGACCAGAGCGGAGGCTGCTGAGATGCCTGATGTGTCATGGGTATGGAAATGCAGGGGCAGGTCTGTTTCTTCCCGCAGTGTTTTAAACAGAACTCTGGCGCTTTCTGGCTTCAGCAATCCTGCCATATCCTTCAGTGCAATCATATGGGCACCGGCAGATTCCAACTCCCCCAAAATACGTACATAATATCTTAAATCATACTTTGAACGGGCCTTATCCAGAACATCACCTGTATAACATATGGTGCCTTCACAAATCTTACCCGATTCGTTCACCGCATCCATGGCAACGCGCATATTGTCTACCCAGTTAAGACAATCAAAGACCCGGAAAACATCCACGCCCCCCTTTGCTGCCTGATCAATAAACTGGCGAACTACATTGTCAGGGTAGTTTTTGTAGCCAACACCATTTGCTCCGCGTAACAACATCTGCAGTAAGATATTAGGAGCGTTGTTTCGAATCCCCTCCAACCGTTCCCAGGGGTCTTCAGTCAGAAAGCGCATAGCCACATCAAATGTCGCACCACCCCAACATTCCAGGGAAAACAACTCTGGTAGGCCAGCCGAATAGGATCGCGCTATTGAAACGAGATCATGGGTCCGCATCCGCGTTGCGAGCAACGACTGGTGGGCATCCCGCATTGTTGTATCAGTAATCATCAGTTGAGGTTGCTGACGTACCCACTGGGTAAACTTGGTCGCACCCATTGCTTTTAATCGATCACGTGTACCTGTTGCTGCTTCCGGTTGAAAAATCGGAATAATTGGCTTGGCAACACCTGATGGTGCCCTAGCCCTTCCCTTTGTCTCAGGATGGCCATTGACTGTGACATCACCAATATAATTCAGAAGTTTAGTAGCTCTGTCTTTGCGTTTGACCCGTTCAAAAAGTGCAGGTGTATTATCAATAAACTTTGTTGTATAAGTGCAGTTTTTAAAACTTTTGTGCCCGATAATCGCTTCCAGAAATGTCAAATTTGTAGCAACACCGCGAATCCGGAATTCACGCAGCGCTCTATCCATCCGTTTGATTACCTCATCTGAAGTCGGAGCCCACGCTGTTACTTTTTCCAGTAACGGATCATAAAATCTGGTAATAACCGCGCCGGAATAGGCTGTTCCGCCATCCAGACGAATACCGAATCCCGTGGCACCACGATAGGCGGTAATTCGACCGTAATCGGGAATAAAGTTTTGCTCAGGATCTTCAGTTGTAATCCGACATTGAAGGGCATGCCCATTAAGCTTGATATCCTTTTGAAGCGGCACGCCCGAATCGGGTTGACCAATTACCTTGCCTTCAAGAATATGAATTTGGGCTTTAACAATATCGATCCCGGTAACTTCTTCAGTCACTGTATGTTCTACCTGAATACGGGGATTAACTTCGATAAAGTAAAACTCTCCAGTATCTATGTCCATCAGGAATTCAATGGTTCCAGCACCAACATAGGCAGTCTGTGTAGCGAGTTTCATCGCGTATTGAGCAAGCTCATTGCGTTGGTCATCACCCAGATAGGGAGCCGGGGCTCGCTCAACGACCTTCTGATTACGCCGCTGCACCGAGCAATCACGTTCAAACAAGTGAACAACATTACCGTGGGTATCGCCCAGGACCTGTACCTCCACATGCCGCGCCCGTTCAATTAATTTTTCCAGATACACCTCATCTTTACCAAATGCCGCCCTGGCTTCACGTTTTCCTTCATTAACTTCACGGTGCAACTCTTCTGGGTTGCGTATCACCCGCATACCGCGCCCACCTCCACCCCAAGAGGCTTTTAACATGACCGGATATCCCACCTCCAGGGCCATCTGTTCAACTTCGTGCTCATTGTTTGGCAAAGGTTTTGTGGCAGGAATTACTGGAACTCCAGTTTCGACAGCTAGATTGCGAGCCGCAACTTTGTTTCCCAACCGGCGCATCGTGTCGCCCTTTGGGCCGATAAAGATGAAGCCTGCATCCTCGCAGGCATCAGCAAATTCAGGGCTTTCCGAAAGCAATCCATATCCAGGATGTATTGCATCCGCATTTGAAAGCTTTGCAACACGCAATATTTCTGCAATTGAAAGATAAGCCGCGATCGGACCCAGATCTTTATCAAGATGTGGTCCTCGCCCAATCCGATAAGCTTCGTCGGCCTTAAATCTATGCAGGGCTAAACGATCCTCTTCAGCCCAAATGCCAACCGTTTTTAAATTGAGTTCGTTTGCTGCCCGAAATACCCTGATGGCAATTTCCGAACGATTGGCTACAAGAATTTTTTTGATCACTTTGACCCAACCCGATTTGGAAGACTAAATTTACGGGTTGTATAACGATGGAGGCAGATAAGTCAAAGCGACAATATCAAACAAATTATCGACCACCTACATTCTAAGAAATTTCAGCCAACAATCTGAAACTCAACCGTTGAAGGAAACATCTCTGGTAGCCGAGCGAATTGAAATCGAGAACCCGGCCACTACATCGACCAGCGCAATAGTCAGCAAAATGAAAAATACCGCATGAGCTGCATATCCAACAGTTAAAAACTCAATCAGGTAAGCAATAAATACAAAAGTTGAAAGAAGATGATCAACGATCGATGATGCACCTATTCTGGTTGCCTTGATAATCTCAAAAAACAAAAAAAACAAACTGAGGGTAATCATCAGATCACCCAGTGACATCGTCCACAATTCACCAGATATCATGGTGACACTCATTACTTCGCTAGCCCATGGATCGGTACCTGCACCTCCTATCAATCCAAACCCAACAATATTAAAAATAATAAGGGGAACAACTAACATTGGCACATTAACAAGCATACGGATTCCTCTTGAACAAGTTATTGTAGGTTTCTTTTAACAAATTCAATCTATTCACCACTATCACTTAGTGACAAATATAGGTTTGGCATCAAGACTGATCTATCTTTACCGCAACAATTCTAAAAGGGCAATTGAAGGTATTTGCGGCACAACAAAAAAGGCCGACACCAATTTGCCGACCTTTTGTAAATTCACACAACAGAAAAATCAGATTGAATCTTTTGGCTCCAAAACCTGACGTCCGCGATACATACCGGTTTTCAGATCAATATGATGAGGACGACGCAACTCACCTGAATCCTTGTCTTCCACATATGAAGGTTGTGTCAATGCACTGTTTGAGCGGCGGAAGCCGCGCTTCATGCGGGTAATTTTACTTTTTGGCACTGCCATGGGAATTCTCCAAAACAAATCTGCTGCGCCAAATTGCGCCTATGCAAATTTGTACAATGTTAGAAATTGTCTGTCTGGGCGCGGCTTATACAGGCAAATGGCCATTTTGACCAGATGAATTTTGCAAGTATTGTTGTTTTTTTTTCATAATACACCTTCAGTATCAAAATGGCAGGTGTTAATTCTGATTACTCACCTGTTTTTCCCAAACATTTTACATACGCACCACTTCGAAATGCTCGTCGTTCAATTTTTCTGGCCAGTCGTTTAAGGTTTTTACTGGCTCTAGCCGCGTTGCGCCATTTCGGGTTGGGTAAAGCCACGGCAAGCAATGCTGATTGACGGGCATTTAACTTTTTGGAACTACGCCTGAAATAGTGTTGTGAGGCGGACTCAATTCCGAATATGCCATCACCCCATTCAGCAATATTCAAATATATTTCGATCATCCGGCGTTTACCCCAGACATAATCTGTCATCAATGCTAAAGGTAGTTCCAATAGTTTACGAAAATACGATCGCCCAGGCCACAAATACAAATTTTTAACAGTCTGCATTGAAAGCGTACTGGCGCCTCGGGTTTTTTCGCCTTTCAGTGCACTATCAATTACCTGATTGAGAGCCGCAAAATCAATACCATTATGAGCGCAGAATTTGGCATCTTCAGACATCATCACCGAATGAACAAGCACGACATTAATATCATCAAGCTTGACCCATTTTCGATCAACTGGTTTTCCGCTAACGAAACGCGCGGCCATCAAAGTTGACACCGGGTTAATGCTTGTCGATGAATATAATAAAGTCAAAACAACCGATACCAGAATCAACATTGCTGCAATCATCAGTATAAGCCGTAAAACAAATCTGAGCCTGACAAAAAGAAACTGCAGCACCCTAATACCAAATCGACGAATTCGTTTCCAAAATGTCAATTTGCTCTTTTTCATTTTGTTCCAAATTTAGTAGAATAGATTTAACCCGCCGGTTTTTCAGGTTGGACGCATGGGCCACTTAAACTATAGGGATAACAAAGTCATTGAACAATCATTTGCAAATGTCAAAACCTGTTGTGTATTCATAAACAAACTCTAACCCAAAGAAGCACATATGAATCTCTTTCACCATCAATTAAAACAGGACGCAATTACTGTTGAGACCCGTCTTGCAGAAGTTTTGTCACTGACAAACATCAGTGGTGAGATTTGTCGACCTAAAAAACTGATGATGTCCTTGCGCCATGCGGCACTCAATGGCGGCAAGCGACTTCGCCCGTTTCTCGTCATGCAGACCGGCAGATTATTTGGCGCAAACCAGAGCAACCTGCTTCAAATAGCCACCGCGTTGGAATGTATACACTGTTATTCGCTGGTACATGATGATTTGCCAGCCATGGATGATGACGACCTGCGCCGTGGAAAACCGACAGTGCACAAAGCATTTGATGAAGCCACCGCAATTCTCGCAGGTGACGGCCTGTTAACGCTTGCTTTTGATATTCTTAGCGACAATTCTACCCATAACAATCCACAAACCCGCATTACTCTGATTTCAAAATTGGCAAAAGCTGCGGGAATAGGAGGAATGGTAGGTGGTCAGATGCTTGATTTATATCCCGAATCAAAATCACCGGATTTTAGTGAAATTGCCCGAATGCAGGCGATGAAAACGGGTGCGCTCATAAAATTTGCATGTGAAGCGGGCGGCATTTGCGGCGAGGCTTCAATAACAGAATTAAATGCATTATCAATTTATGGTCAGGCCATTGGACAAGCGTTTCAACTGGCAGATGATATCCTCGATGTTACCGCAACAGAAAGTCAATTGGGAAAAGGCACAGGCAAAGACGACAAACAGGGAAAACAAACCCAATTGTCTTCCCTTGGACTGAAAGTTACCGGTGAAATGGCCAAAGATTTGGTTAGCCAAGCCTGTGAAAGCGTGTCTATTTTCGGTGAGCGTTCGGACTTGTTGGTTCAGGCCGCGCATTTTATTGTTTCCAGAGAGAATTAAACTGTTCAGATTTCTTTTCTGATACCCTCAATTATAGCATCAGACACAACCCTCACGCGTTCAAGGTTGGCATAGTCTTCATGCACAATAAACCAGAATGAGCGAGTGAACGAAATTTGTTCCGGTAATACTTTTTGCAGCTGCTTATAAGGTGCTGCCATAAAATCATGCAGAATGCAGACACCGGAATCATTAAGAGTTGCCTCAAGTTGAACATGAACAGATGTACTGGTCAGGTGCGGCTTGATATCTGGAGATACCAGCGGAATATAATCAAGTTCCTTATCATAAATCAGATCATGAACATAACCGATGCCGCGAACTTTAGTCAGATCATCGATAGACTTAATTTCATCATGAGCATTCAAATATTTTCTTGTTCCATACATATGCAGTTTGTAATCGGCTATTTTTCGACATTTCAATCGCCCAGAAGTTGGAGGAGAAACCGCAATCGCAATATCTGCCTCCCGTTTTGACAATGAGAATGTACGTGGCAAAGCAACAATTTGAATTTCAAGATCCGGATGGCGACGACACAATTCTCCTGCACACTTAGCCAACACCGAAGTCGCAATACCTTCTGAGGCTCCAATTCTGATAATCCCTGAAATATTTTTGTGCTGCCCACCCAATTCCGCTTGAGCTTGAATAGCGCCACTTTCCATCGATTCAGCAATACCAATCAGCCGGTGACCTGCATCTGTCAGCGAATATCCTTGTGGGGAACGATCAAACAGCTTTGTATCAAGGTTTTTTTCAAGTGCTTTTACTCTTCGCCCAACCGTTGCATGATCGACGCCCAATTGTTGGCCCGCAGCGCTAAGGCGGCCAGCCCGCGCAACAGCCAAAAAGAATCTGTAGTCATCCCAATTCAAAACACTTTTCTCCAATCTTCAATTATTCAAAATTTCATTGTGCATATTTTCACAACAAAACTGAAAAATCCATTGTTGTGCATGAATTTTTACTCATCTATGAATAGTCCAAATTAAACAGGAGCTATCATGCGAACAGTTGGGCATTTTATTAACGGCGAGAGTGTTGTCGGATCTTCAGGCCGCGAAGCTGATATTTTTCTACCAATGACAGGTGAAATACAAGGCAAAGTCAGTCTCGCTGCCAAAAATGAAGTTGACAGTGCGATTGGCGCGGCCAGTATTGCCCAACCAGCATGGGCTGCAACAAATCCGCAAAAGCGAGCTCGTGTGATGATGAAGTTCATCGAGTTGGTACATCGTGATTATGATGAACTGGCAGAATTACTCGCTCGCGAACACGGAAAAACTGTTCCTGATGCCAAGGGTGATATTCAAAGAGGCCTTGAAGTCGCGGAATTTGCCATCGGCATTCCCCACCTTCTGAAAGGCGAATACACCAATGATGCCGGGCCAGGAATTGACATGTTTTCCATGCGTCAACCTCTTGGTGTGGTTGCCGGTGTTACGCCATTTAATTTCCCCGCCATGGTTCCATTGTGGAAAGCTGCCCCGGCAATAGCCTGCGGTAACGCGTTTATTCTCAAACCTTCCGAACGCGATCCCAGCGTACCAATGCGATTGGCAGAACTGTTCTCAGAAGCGGGTCTTCCCGATGGTATTTTCAATGTAGTCAATGGTGACAAGGAAGCCGTTGATGCTATCCTTGATAATGATGCCATCAAGGCGATCGGTTTCGTCGGTTCAACACCAATTGCCGAGTACATTTACTCCCGCGGCACAGCTAACGGCAAGCGAGTACAGTGTTTTGGCGGTGCAAAAAACCACATGATTATTATGCCTGATGCGGACATGGATCAAGCAGTAGATGCTCTGATTGGCGCTGGCTACGGTTCTGCCGGCGAACGCTGTATGGCTATCTCTGTTGCTGTTCCGGTGGGGGAAGCAACAGCCGACAAACTAGTCGAAAAACTTGTTCCACGGGTCGAAAGACTGAAAATTGGCCCATCGACAGATCCAGATGCAGATTATGGTCCTCTTGTCACCCAACAGGCACTGGATCGTGTGAAAGGCTATGTTGAAACCGGTATCAATGAAGGTGCAAGCCTATTGGTAGATGGACGTGACTTCCAGATGCAGGGTTATGAAAAAGGCTATTACATGGGAGGCTGTTTGTTTGATAATGTCACCCGTGACATGACCATCTACAAAGAGGAAATTTTCGGACCCGTACTTTGTATTGCCCGCGCCAAAGATTATGAAGATGCGATCGATATGCCATCTTCTCATGAATACGGTAATGGAGTGGCAATTTATACAAGGGACGGTGATGCAGCCCGTGATTTCGCCTCAAGGGTCCAAGTCGGCATGGTTGGCATTAATGTGCCCATTCCAGTGCCCCTCGCCTATCATACATTCGGTGGTTGGAAACGTTCCGGCTTTGGTGACCTCAACCAGCACGGACCTGATTCCATTCGCTTCTACACCAAGACCAAAACCGTTACTTCACGTTGGCCTTCCGGGGTAAAAGAAGGGGCAGAATTCTCTATTCCCACGATGGGATAGTTTAATAGTTCGGGCCATAATTCTTTATTTTGGCCTGAATTCATTGGGGAGATTGCCGAGATGGATTTTGCACTGAATGAAGAACAAAGGGCCGTCTATAATATGGCCCGATCATTTTCTGACGATAACATTGCCCCCCACGCAATCAAATGGGATGAAACTGGGCATTTCCCGGTTGATGTCATTAAACAGGCCGCTCAGCTTGGCATGGCAGGAATATATGTCAAAGAGGATGTTGGAGGTTCTGCTTTGTCACGCCTCGATGCCACCCTGATATTTGAGGCATTAGCCTATGGCTGTCCTTCAATCGGCTCATTCATATCCATTCATAACATGTGTTCATGGATGATTGACCAATTTGGCAATGAACAACAAAGGCAAAAGTGGTTACCGAAATTGACCAGCATGGAGCTGATTTGCTCCTATTGCCTGACCGAACCCGGTTCCGGTTCCGATGCCGCAGCATTGACAACAAAGGGTGAATTTGAAGGTAACGGTTGGAAATTAAATGGCGCAAAAACCTTCATTTCCGGTGGTAATACTTCTGACCTGTATCTGACGATGGCTCGCACAGGGGGTGACGGTTCCAAAGGTGTATCGGCAATACTGGTTGAAAATCCCAGCCAGGGCCTGTCTTTCGGTGCCAATGAGAAAAAGATGGGTTGGCGGGCCCAACCCACTTCCCTTGTTCAATTTGATGATTGCAAAGTCCCCGCAGATCACTTGATTGGTGAAGAGGGAAAAGGATTTTCTTACGCAATGGCTGGGTTGGACGGGGGTCGATTAAATATCGCAGCAAGCGCTCTGGGTGCTGCCCAGTGTGCTCTTGATAAATCACTAGACTATATGAAAGAGCGCAAGGCGTTCGGCAAATCGATCTCTGAGTTTCAGGCACTGCAATTTCGTATTGCAGACATGGAAACAGAACTCGCAGCGGCGCGTGTTCTTCTTCGCCAGGCCGCCTGGAAAGTCGATACCAGTGCATCAGATAAAACCAAATACTGTGCAATGGCAAAGCGTTTTGTCACCGACATCGCCTTTAATGTTGCCAATCAGGCACTGCAACTTCATGGCGGATATGGCTATCTAAGCGACTATGGTGTCGAAAAAATTGTTCGCGACTTGAGAGTACATCAAATTCTTGAGGGCACCAATGAAATAATGCGTGTTATTATTGCACGCCAAATGTTTTCGGAGTCGTAATTGCCACATAACAACCCCGATATCAATATACGCATCGAGCAAAACGTGGGCAGGATAACCCTGACGCGCGCCGGCAAATTCAATGCATTGACCTACGAGATGATTGTGGCCATTTATGATACATTATTGGCATGGCAAAATGATAATGGCGTAGCGATGGTGATGATTGATGCCGCCTCGACAAAAGCGTTTTGTGCCGGTGGAGACATCCAGAAACTTTATCAAACCGGAATTGATGGAGATCTGGAATATATGCGGGTTTTCTGGGCTGATGAATATCGCTTGAACGCTCTGATTGCCGCCTATACCAAACCCTATGTCCCAATAATGGACGGTATCACAATGGGTGGCGGGGTTGGAATTTCGGCTCATGGTTCTAATCGCTTGGTCACCTCTCGTACAATGCTAGCGATGCCTGAATGTGCCATTGGCCTGGTACCCGATGTTGGTGGTTCATTTTTACTGGCCAAAGCTCCGGGACACGTCGGTGAATATATGGGTATTACTGGAGCCAGATTGAACGGCGCTGATGCGATCCATGCAGGATTTGCTGATACACTGATTGATACCAACGATCTGGAAAAGCTGAAATCCGAGTTAATATTAACAGGTAACACTGACTGTATTGCGAAATATTCAAGAACACCCGATTCGTTAAATCTTACCTGTGTTCTTGAAGAAGATGCAGGCCTCATTGAAAACTATTTCTCGGCAACCAGTGTTCTGAGCGTTCTCAAAAAACTACAGGAAAGTAATAGTAAATGGGCCAGTTTGCGAGCGAAGGCAATACTGCGTTCCAGCCCGTTGGCACTTGCGTGTACCTGGCAAATGTTACACTCAGCGCGTTCCTTTGGTTCTGTTGATCAGGCACTTGTTCAGGAATACCGTTTCGTCTGGCGGTCAATGGAAAAAGGCGATATTTTGGATGGTACCCGAGCTATGATAATTGACAAGGACCATAATCCAAATTGGCGATTTGAAACGCTTGAAGATGTGAGCGAAGAAAATGTCTTAACAATGCTGGAACCTTTGTCGGAACATGAATTAGATTTGAAGCCGAATTCATGAGACAAAGTCTATGCCAGGTATCAAATTGAGGAGCAAAAGCATGAGTACTATTGGATTTGTTGGACTTGGAAATATGGGGCTTCCAATGGCAAAAAATCTCGTCGGTGCGGGACACAGCGTTAATGCCTTTGACCAGGTTGAATCTGCCCGCATCGAGGCCAATGCCGCAGGAATAAATATTTGCAGCAACAATTCACAAACAGCTCGTGAAGCAGACTTTATTGTAACAATGTTACCCAACGGACCAATAGTATTGTCAGTATTTGAAGAAATTGTGCCTGCTGCACAAAGTGGCACCGTCATTATAGATTGTTCAACGATTGATGTTTCCAGTTCAAAAAATACTCACAAATTAGCAACTGAGTACGGACTAGGCTGCCTTGATGCCCCGGTATCGGGTGGCGTTGGGGGAGCAACAGCAGGAACATTGACTTTTATGGTCGGTGGTGAAAATGAAGCCTTTGAAAAATCTAAACCTGTTTTGGATGTTATGGGTGGGAAAACCGTTCATTGCGGAAGTGGTGGCGCCGGTCAATCCGCTAAAATATGTAATAATATGTTACTGGGAATTTCGATGATCGGGGCAGGCGAAGCATTTGCATTGGCTGAAAAGCTTGGACTAGATCAAAAGGCACTGTTTGATGTAATTTCCACATCATCAGGTTTCTGCTGGTCGGTCAACACATATTGCCCTGTTCCCGGTGTTGGTCCACAAAGCCCCGCAGACAATGATTATCAACCCGGATTTGCCGGAGCGCTGATGTTGAAGGATTTATTGCTCTCTCAACAAGCTGCTGATGAAACAGGAGCAGCAACGCCAATGGGACAAAAAGCAACAGAGTTTTATCAGCAATTTGTCGATGATGGATTTGGTGATAAAGATTTTTCCGGCGCTATAAAAGCGCTCAAAACCATGGAGAGAAATTCACAATGAGTGATGTTGTTCTTAGCGAAATTCGTGACAATGTAGGCCTGATTACCATTAATCGGCCTGAAGCATTAAACGCGATTAATTTGGAAGTGATGGATCAACTGATATCCAAAGTTGCCCGGTTTGATAATGATGAAAACATTGGGTGTATTGTAATTAGCGGAAGTGACAAAGCATTTGTAGCCGGGGCTGATATCAAGGAAATGCAGGATAAATCCTATATGGATATGTTTTTGGCCGATAAACAATCTGAATGGGAGAAGTTTGCGGCAACCAGAACACCAATGATTGCAGCGGTATCAGGTTATGCATTGGGTGGAGGTTGTGAAATTGCCATGATGTGTGACATGATCTTTGCTTCTGATACTGCGAAATTCGGCCAGCCAGAAATAAAACTGGGCGTTATTCCCGGCTGGGGTGGCACTCAACGATTGACCCGCGCTGTCGGCAAATCAAAGGCTATGGACATGATTTTGACAGGTCGCATGATGGGAGCGCCTGAAGCAGAACGTTCAGGACTCGTATCAAGAATATTTCCTGCTGACGAATTGCTGGAAGAAACAATCAAAGTTGCCGGAGAAATAGCCAATTATTCAACGCCTTCAGTGTTTCTGGGCAAAGAAGCAATAAACCGATCTTATGAAGACGGGCTAACCGAAGGTGTCAGATACGAGAGACGTGTGTTTTATTCTTTGTTTGCCACACTGGATCAAAAAGAAGGTATGGACGCATTTGCCTCAAAACGAAAAGCGGAATTTAAAAACCAGTAGTTTAATCCAATTATCAAAATGACGGGTGTTTGTGGATGAGTGATTCAATTGTTATAGTCGGTGCTTCAAGAACACCAATGGGTTCGTTTCAGGGTGAGCTTGCTTCACTGGATGCTTCAGATCTCGGTGGATCAGCAATTGCTGGTGCGCTGACAAATGCCGGGATTGATAGTGATACTGCTGATGAGGTGATTATGGGGTGTTGTCTGCCGGCGGGCCAGGGACAGGCACCTGCACGCCAGGCAGCCTTTAAAGCCGGATTGCCAGAAAATATTCCCGCAACAACCTTAAACAAAATGTGCGGGTCAGGCATGAAAACCACAATGGTTGCCTATGACCAATTGCGCGCTGGAAATGGGGAAATTGTCATTGCAGGTGGTATGGAAAGCATGAGCAACGCGCCTTATTTACTACCAAAAATGCGTGATGGTGCCCGATTGGGCCATGGTGAGGTAATCGATCACATGTTTTTGGATGGGTTGGAAGACGCTTATGATAAAGGTCGCCTAATGGGCACATTTGCCGAAGAATGCGCCGAAAAATACCAGTTTACCCGCCAGGCCCAGGACGCCTTTGCTTTGCGCTCGCTGGAAAATGCCAACAAGGCTCGAAAGAGCGGCGCATTTGACAATGAAATCGCACCGATCACCATTAAATCGCGCAAGGGTGAAATCGAAATAAATAGTGATGAAAGTCCACGCAAGGCAATGCCCGAAAAAATTCCAAATCTACGTCCTGCTTTCAAAAAGGACGGAACGGTAACTGCGGCCAATGCTTCTTCAATCTCTGATGGTGCCGCAGCTCTGGTTTTGATGCGCGAAAGTGATGCCCGCAAACAAGGCCTTAAAATTCGGGCGCGTATCCTTGGGCATGCTTCTCATGCGCAGGCTCCAAACTGGTTTACGACAGCCCCTGTACCAGCGATCAATAAATTGCTGGAAAAAATCGGCTGGAAAAAGGATGATGTTGATTTGTGGGAAATCAACGAAGCATTCGCAGTAGTACCAATGGCAGCCCAGGTAGAAATTGGCATTGACCCGGACAAAGTCAATGTACATGGTGGTGCCTGTGCTGTGGGGCATCCCATTGGCGCATCCGGTGCACGTATAATAGTTACTCTTCTAAATGCTCTTGAATCGAAAGGTTTAAAGAAAGGAATGGCGGGAATTTGCATCGGCGGAGGCGAAGGCACGGCAATTGCTATTGAACTCAATTAGCAAACACAACAACAAACCAAACCTTGAGTTTGAAAAGCAGAATTAAGCATTGGGAGAAAATTGAATGCAGGATATTTTAGGCGAGTTGGAATCCCGCAGAGCGCAGGCCCGGATGGGTGGCGGCCAAAAACGCATAGATATCCAACATTCAAAAGGCAAACTTACCGCCCGCGAACGTATCGAATTGTTGCTGGATGTCGATAGTTTTGAAGAATATGATATGTTCGTCACCCATCGTTGCGCTGAATTTGGCATGGACAAGATAAAAATGGCGGGTGATGGCGTTGTCACTGGTTGGGGTACAATCAACGGTCGAATGCTCTATGTATATTCCCAGGATTTTACTGTTTTTGGTGGTTCTCTGTCTGAAACACATGCCAAAAAAATCTGCAAAATTATGGAAATGGCGATGAAAAATGGCGCCCCTGTCATTGGCATCAATGACTCTGGTGGCGCTCGCATACAGGAAGGTGTGGCGTCACTGGGTGGCTATGCTGACGTCTTTCAAGAGAACATTCTGGCATCCGGTGTTGTTCCTCAAATTTCAATGATCATGGGACCTTGTGCAGGCGGTGCAGTTTATTCCCCAGCAATCACAGACTTCATTTTCATGGTACGCGATTCCTCCTATATGTTTGTCACCGGACCTGATGTCGTCAAAACAGTTACTAACGAAATAGTGACAGCAGAAGAACTGGGTGGTGCAACAACGCATACGGTAAAGTCATCAGTTGCAGACGGTGCTTTTGAGAATGATGTTGAAGCGCTTGCTGCCTTGCGACGATTTTTCGATTTTTTACCATTAAACAATCGCGAAAAGCCACCAACCAGACCATTTTTCAGTGACGCCAGTCAAATCGATTATTCCCTCGACACCATTATTCCAGATAACCCCAACAAACCTTATGATATGAGTGAGGTAATCAGAAAGATCGCTGATGAAGGTGATTTTTTTGAGCTACAGGAAGCTTATGCTAGAAATATACTAATTGGCTTTATTCGCATCGAAGGTTCAACTGTCGGTGTTGTAGCCAATCAGCCCATGGTTTTGGCTGGCGTTCTGGACATCAATGCCTCAAGAAAAGCAGCTCGTTTCGTCCGGTTTTGTGATTGTTTCAATATTCCCATCCTAACATTGGTTGACGTCCCTGGTTTTCTTCCAGGCACTTCCCAGGAATATGGCGGTGTGATTAAACACGGTGCGAAACTTTTGTTTGCCTATGGAGAGGCGACCGTCCCAAAAGTAACGCTTATTACGCGCAAGGCCTATGGTGGTGCCTATGATGTAATGGCACCCAAACACCTTCGCGGTGATGTGAATTATGCATGGCCAACTGCTGAAATCGCAGTCATGGGTGCGAAGGGCGCCATTGAAATCTTATATCGCTCAGAATTGAATGATCCTGAAAAAATTGCTTCACGCACTAAAAGCTATGAGGATCGCTTCCAAAATCCTTTCGTTGCAGCTGAACGCGGCTACATCGATGATGTTATTACCCCCAATTCAAGCCGGAAAAGAATTTCACGTGCACTTGCTTCTCTAGCTGGCAAACAATTGGAAAATCCCTGGAAAAAGCATGATAATATTCCTTTGTGAGATCAGGAATTGCGTTAAAAAAATGAGACCAATGCTGCAAAATATTCCTATTGGAATAGGAAAACCAGATACTGCTTAGACAAAACTTGGCCGAAAAAATAGTCACGCAGCAGCAAAAACAGAAAAGGTAATAATGCCAATACTCCCGCCAATGACCAAACATCGAGGGTTTCCTTCCGGCCTACCTGGAACCGGCTTTCAATTTACCATTCGTCGCGCTAACCCAAAGGGTGTAACGCCGTTAAGGACACGCAAACGAGTTGCTGATCGAAGTCCAAATGACCGCAAGGCAGATGCTGCATTTCTGCATGCTATCTGGCATCAGTTTGGAACAGAGCCATTTGAACGCGGAAATCTCGATGCCGGGAGGCTCTCCTGGTTGTTTGGCCAGGAATTAATTCCCGCAGAAGATGAATTTGACCCGACCAGCTATGAAGCAATGCTAATCATTAATGAAGATTTGGCGCGACGGAGTTTTCCGCAGGCCTTTGAGGAAGTATTTGAAGTTTGAAGATATCCAGCAATATTTCATTGGTCGCCTGGCAGGCTATTTATCAACTATTCTCAGCCATACGCTGACATGCGAATTAAACCAACCAAATGTAAGAAACAAATATGTTCAAGAAAATACTCATAGCAAATCGCGGAGAAATTGCCTGCCGTATCATTAAAACGGCTAAAAATATGGGCATTAAAACAGTTGCGGTTTATTCCGATGCTGATCGCGAGGCCCTGCACGTCAAGATGGCTGACGAAGCAGTACATATTGGCCCACCCGCAGCATCTGAATCATACATTGTTATTGAAAAAATTCTTGATGCTGTAAAAAAATCCGGGGCCCAGGCGGTTCATCCCGGCTATGGGTTTTTGTCCGAGCGCGCAGAATTTGCAGATGCCCTGGAAAAAATTGACGTTGCTTTTATCGGCCCGCCAACGGGGGCCATCAATTCCATGGGAGACAAAATCACTTCCAAAAAACTCGCCCAGGAAGCAGGAGTATCCACCGTACCAGGACATATGAGCCTGATTGAAGATGCTGATGAAGCCATCAAGATATCCAACAAAATTGGTTATCCGGTGATGATCAAGGCGTCAGCAGGTGGTGGCGGCAAAGGCATGCGAATTGCCTGGAATGATGAAGACGCCCGGGAAGGATTTCAATCCTCAAAAAATGAAGCCGCCGCTTCATTTGGTGATGATCGTATTTTCATTGAAAAATATGTAACCCAGCCTCGCCACATTGAAATTCAGATATTGGGTGATAAACATGGCAATGTCATCTACCTGGGAGAACGCGAATGTTCCATTCAGAGGCGCAATCAAAAAGTCATAGAGGAAGCTCCTTCACCCTTTCTGGATGAAGCAACACGTAAAGCGATGGGGGAACAGGCTGTAGCCCTTTCCAAGGCTGTTGATTATTGCTCTGCGGGAACTGTCGAATTTATTGTCGATGGTGATCGCAATTTTTATTTTCTGGAAATGAATACACGATTACAGGTTGAACACCCGGTAACTGAACTGATTACTGGAATTGACCTTGTTGAGCAGATGATTCGGGTTGCCAGTGGAGAAAAACTTATTATCTCACAGAGCGATGTAACCTTGAATGGCTGGGCCATGGAATCGCGCCTCTATGCGGAAGATCCCTATCGAAATTTCCTGCCCTCCATTGGCCGGTTGTCTCGATACCAGCCCCCCAATGAAGGGAAACGTTGGGACGGTACAGTCGTCAGAAATGATACGGGTGTATATGAAGGTGGAGAAATCTCCATGTTCTACGATCCAATGATCGCAAAATTATGTACTTGGGGTAAGGATCGCGCCTCCGCAATAGAAGCAATGGAACAAGCGCTCGACAAGTTTGAATTGGAAGGAATTGGACACAATTTGCCTTTCTTGTCAGCTGTAATGGGTCATGTACGTTTTCGCTCTGGCGATATCACCACTGCTTTTATTGAAGAAGAATACCCTGATGGATTTGCTGGTGTTGATCATCCAAAGAAAGATATCAAGAAGATTGCTGCTATTGCATCCGTTTTAAACATGATTTCCAAATTGCGCGGTACCAGAATCTCTGGAGTACTGGCCAATCACAAACACAATATCGGCAAGAAATGGGTTGTGCAGATCGGCGGAGAACAATTTCCAGTCAAGCTCAGGACACGAAATGAAGGTGCAAAAGTCAAGTTTGATGATGGCAGCAAATTAGATACCCAAACAAGTTGGCGTCCCGGACAGTCTTTGGTTCGTGCCATTGTAGATGGTCAGGCAATGGCTATCAAAATCTGCCCCAATGATGCCGGTTACCAGATACGCTATCGCGGAGCCGACATGAAAGTAAGTGTATTTACCAAACGTGCAGCAGAATTGGCCGCCCTGATGCCAGAGAAAATACCCCCTGATACGTCCAATTTGTTGTTGTGTCCGATGCCGGGATTAGTAATTTCCATTGCTGTCAGTGAGGGTGATGAAGTGCAGGAAGGGCAAGCATTGGCGACGGTAGAGGCGATGAAAATGGAGAATATTTTGCGCGCTGAAAAAAAAGCCGTGATAGGTAAAATCAATGTTCTGGCCGGAGACAGTTTGGCTGTAGATGATATCATTATGGAATTTAAACTGACTAACTGATCACTGAACACTTCGAGTATCTGACTTATTCAGGAAACTGCCATTTCATGAAAATACCACGTTCAATGAAATCTCTGGAAGAATTTGGTCGCACACGACTATCTGAACATTTTTATATGCGGGATTTTTTGTATTCAGAAATATCGAATTTCTACGCCATTCCAAACGTTCCCGACAATCCAGATCTGGCGGTTAAAGCAGGCACGCAACTGTGTAGCGAACTACTGGAACCTATTCAGGCCAGATTTGGCGCGGTTTCCATTCGCTCGGCTTATCGCTCACGATCTGTAAACCAGTATGGAAATGTCAACAGACTGAACTGTGCAGACAATTCAAAAAACTACGGTCATCATATCTGGGATCATCTGGATTCACGCGGTTACATGGGCGCCACAGCATGCATTGTAGTCCCCTGGTTTGCTGATCAATATAGCAAAGGCGCTGACTGGCGCGCGTTGGCCTGGTGGATTCATGACAATCTTCCCTACTCCACGCAGTATTATTTCCCTAAACTAGCGGCATTTAATCTCCAGTGGCATGAAAAACCGACACGACGCATTGATTCATACATAAAGGGTGGAAAAGGCAACCTTACAAAGCCCGGAAAAGAAAACCATCAAGGTAACCATTCTCAGTTCTATGATTGGTTCCCGAAAAATATTTCAAATGAAATTTAACAGATATTAATCTGGAGGCACACCACCAAGATGGCCAATGATAACAATTTCAAAGACTGGCAAAAACTGGCGCAAAACGAACTGCGTGACAAACCACTGGAAAGCCTGAACATAAAGACAGATGCGGGCCTTTCGATAAAACCGGTTTATTCCTCAGAAGATTTATGCAATGCCGACCACGAATATCAGGAGGAACTGCCAGGAATTCAACCTTATACAAGAGGGCCACGAGCCACTATGTATGCGGGCAGACCGTGGACAATTCGCCAATATGCCGGTTTCTCCACAGCAGAGGAATCGAACGCATTTTATCGAAAGGCACTTGCCGCGGGTCAAAAAGGCCTGTCGATCGCTTTTGATCTTCCAACCCATCGCGGTTATGACTCAGACCATGAACGGGTTGTTGGCGATGTGGGAAAGGCCGGCGTAGCAATAGATTCCGTCGAGGATATGAAAATTCTGTTCGATGGAATTCCATTGGATGAAATGTCAGTCTCGATGACAATGAACGGAGCGGTGATCCCCATTCTCGCGTCTTTCATTGTTGCTGGCGAAGAACAGGGTGTATCACGTCAACAACTATCGGGAACGATACAGAACGATGTCCTGAAGGAATTCATGGTCAGAAACACATATATTTATCCGCCAGAACCCTCAATGCGCATCGTCGCCGATATTATCGAATACACCGCAACTGAAATGCCTAAATTTAATTCAATTTCTATATCCGGGTACCACATGCAGGAGGCCGGATCGACCTTGGTCCAGGAACTGGCCTACACTCTGGCAGACGGCCGTGAATATGTTCGTGCTGCACTCGCCAAAGGCATGGATGTCGATGCTTTTGCTCCCAGATTATCATTTTTCTTTTGCATGGGCATGGATTTTTTTGCGGAAGCGGCAAAATTACGGGCAGCGCGCCTGTTGTGGTCAAAAATGATGGCAGAATTTAATCCCAAAAAAACGCAGAGCTCGATGTTGCGGACCCATTGTCAGACTTCTGGCGTTTCACTCCAGGAGCAGGATCCCTACAACAATATTGTTCGTACAGCATTTGAAGCAATGTCGGCAGCTCTCGGTGGCACCCAATCTCTTCACACCAATTCTTTTGATGAAGCAATCGCTCTTCCGACCGAATTTTCTGCCAGAATTGCCCGCAATACCCAGCTGATCTTGCAACATGAAACCGGGGTCACCGATGTAATTGATCCCTTGGCCGGGTCCTATTATGTCGAGAGTCTGACCAAACAATTAGCCGATGAAGCATGGTTGTTGATTGAGGAAGTAGAGGAACTGGGTGGCATGACCAAAGCCGTTGAAGCCGGGCTACCCAAATTACGCATAGAAGAAGCTTCCGCGATAAAACAAGCCCGCATCGATCGTGGTGATAGCGTTATCGTTGGCGTAAACAAGTACCAGTTGAAACAGCAGGATAAAATTGACATTCTTGATATCGATAATAAAGCGGTTCGTAGCGCACAAATTGCCAGGTTAAATCGCATACGCAAATCTCGCGATGAATCCGCTTGTATTAGTGCCCTGGAAAACCTTACAAATGTTTGCAAATCCGGTCGAGGCAACATCTTACGTATTGCAGTTGAAGCTGCTCGCGCTCGCGCTTCAGTCGGTGAAATCTCAACTGCATTGGAATCAGCCTGGGGACGCCATGTAGCCGAAACAAAAATGGTCAGCGGTGTATACGGCAATTCATTCGAAAATGATCCTCAGTTTAATGATGTACACAGTCAGATTTCGGGATTAGAAAATGAGCTCGGGCGCAAACCCAGAATTCTGGTACTTAAGATGGGTCAAGACGGACATGACCGTGGTGCAAAAGTTATCTCTACGGCATTTGAAGATCTTGGATACGATGTTGTTGTCGGTCCATTGTTTCAGACACCCTCAGAGGCAGCGGAATTAGCTGTCGCACAAAAAGTGGATATTGTCGGTGTTTCTTCTCATGCAGCAGGGCACAAAACGTTAGCGCCGATATTGTTGAAAGAATTGGCTGATCGCGATGCTGCAGACAAAATCGTCATCTGTGGCGGGGTGATACCGTCTCAGGATTATGATTTTCTGAAACAAGCCGGCGTCGCCGCAATCTACGGACCGGGAACCAATATTTTGGCATCCGCATCACATTTAGCCAACTTACTTCGCGAGCAAATGCGTGGTCGAAATCAGTAAATTGAACAATAGATAGAAAATGCAAATATCGATATGTTCTTTGTTGTTTCAAAACTTCTGAGCATCTTTGCCCAGCCTCTAAATTTAATGGCTTTGCTCCTTGGACTTGCCGGTAGTTTAGACCACTTGGGTAAAGCTACCATCGCAAAAAATCTCTTTTTCCTTGTTGGTCTGTTTTTTGTATTGTGTGGATATACCCAGATCAGTGATTTTGCCCTTTCAATCCTGGAGCGCCAGCATAAACAACCAGTCTTGACCAGCATCGAGAAACAACCCCTGGGGATAATTATTCTTGGAGGCACAACATCCAGAAATAAACAGGTGAAAAAGAACTGGTATCACCTTAATAGCTCCGCCGAGCGTATAACAGAAGCCGTCATTCTCTCAAAAAAATATCCTACTGCGCTGCTGGTTTTTACGGGTGGTTCAGGTCATTTGGTCGGTCGCGAAGGGGAGGAAGCACTGGCATTTAGAACCTTATTCGAACAAATGGGCGCCATCGATAATGAAGTGCTGCTTGAAACAGAGGCAAAAAACACCTGGCAAAACGCCATTAACACTATTGCCATGGTCAAAGACCGCAACATTAGCAACTGGTTGTTGGTAACATCGGCCTTTCACATGTCCAGATCAATTGGCAGTTTTAAAAAAGCCGGCATGGAGGTGATTGCCTGGCCAACGGATTATCGTGCTGAAACTTTGAAATTTCCATGGATAACCACAAATTCCACCGAGCAGTTTTCAAAAATGAATATTCTGTTCCACGAATTGCTTGGCATTCTCGCTTACAAATTAACTGACAGATTATGAATTGTTGGTTCAGTCATAAAGTTGAAACGTCACCCAAATTTCCAGTCGCCTTGACAGACTGAAACAATTCAGGTTTAACACCGCAAAATCTTGACAAATTCATCTGTCAATTCTGGTCAGGCCCCGAAAAGGTATAAAGAGATCCTGATAGAACCCATCCGGCAGCGCGGTGCGCCCCCGGGTGCTTTTGGCTTGTGCTTTTGTAATGTTCTGGATGTATTCCAGAAAAACCGGGAAATGTAATGTTTGAATCATTATCTGATCGCTTAAGCGGAATATTCGATGGTCTCACACGACGTGGAGCACTGTCGGAAAAAGATGTCGGTTCTGCATTACGAGAAATTCGTCGCGCCCTGATTGAGGCCGATGTGGCACTTGAGGTTGTGCGTTCCTTTACCGAACGGGTGCGTGAAAAAGCCGTAGGCGCTGAGGTTGTCAAATCCGTGACACCAGGCCAAATGGTCGTAAAAATTGTCCATGATGAATTGGTAACGATGCTGGGCAGCGATGCTGACCCGATTTCTCTGGCAGCGACTGCGCCAGTTGCTATCATGATGGTTGGGTTGCAGGGTTCGGGTAAGACCACGACTTCAGCCAAAATTGCCAAGCGCTTATATGAAAAACAAAGTAAAAAAGTCCTGATGGCATCACTGGATGTTCGCAGACCAGCTGCCCAGGAACAATTACGGCAATTGGGCGAGCAAATTGAAATACAGACGCTGGCCATTGTTGAAGGTCAGACTCCGGTAGAAATTGCCAAACGGGCGCATCAGGCAGGCAAATTGGGCGGGTATGATGTTATCATCCTTGATACCGCAGGTCGCACACACATAGACGAACCGTTAATGGCTGAAATGGCGGATATCAAGTCTGCCGTAAATCCACACGAAATTTTATTAGTGGCTGATTCTCTGACTGGTCAGGACGCGGTTAATCTTGCACAGAGTTTCAATGAGCGTGTCGGCATTACCGGTATCGTATTAACCAGAGTCGACGGCGATGGGCGCGGCGGTGCAGCCCTTTCCATGCGTGAAGTCACAGGCAAACCGATTAAGCTGATTGGTACCGGTGAAAAAATGGAAGCGCTTGAGGATTTTCATCCCGGGCGAATAGCAGACCGAATTCTGGGCATGGGCGATGTCGTTTCACTGGTTGAAAAAGCCGCAGAGAACATCGATCAGGAAAAAGCTGCCGCAATGGCCAGGCGAATGCAAAAAGGCCAGTTCGATTTGAATGATCTCTCTGATCAATTGAAACAAATGCAAAATATGGGTGGCATCATGGGTATGTTACCAGGCGTTGGCAAAATCAAAAAACAAATCGACGCTGCTGGATTGGATGAAAGTGTCTTCAAACGGCAGCAGGCAATCATTTCATCAATGACAAAAAAAGAGCGCAGTGCTCCCAAATTGCTTAATGCCAGTCGCAAAAAACGGGTGGCGGCGGGCTCCGGGACATCGGTTCAGGAAATCAATAAGCTCCTCAAGATGCATCGCGGCATGGGAGATATGATGAAAAAAATTGGTAAAAAGGGTGGCCTTGGCGGATTGATGGGCGGACTTGGCGGTTCTTTGGGAGGCATGATGGGAGGCGGAATGCCCGGCGCGGGAAGCGGCATGCCCGACATATCCAAAATGAATCCCAAACAACTGGAAGACATGGCCCGACAAATAGGCGGACCAGGCTCGGGAGTGCCGACCTTGCCGGGACTGGGAAAAAAGAAATGACAGTTGACCAGCAAACAGAAACATCTTCAGAAAAATTGGCACGTTACCGTCTTTCCATTGATAATATGGATGCAGCATTGATCCATATTATTGCGGAACGTTTTCGCATTACCAAACAGGTTGGCCAGTTCAAAGCTGCAAACTGCCTTCCGCCAGCCGACAAAAGTCGCGAACAAAATCAGATCAAACGTTTAAGAAGGCTGGCTGAAAAGGCTGACCTCGACCCGGATTTTGCTGAAAAGCTGCTGAATTTCATCATTCAGGAGGTGATCAGACATCATGAACAGGCCCAAAAAACAATAACATCATAATTAACTGACTATCCAGCCATATACAGATTCAAGGAGAACATTAATGGCCCTTAAAATTAGACTCGCACGTGGTGGTTCGAAAAAACGCCCGTTTTACTCACTCGTAGTTGCCGATGTGCGCGCACCGCGCGATGGTCGCTATATCGAAAAGGTTGGCACATTTAATCCGCTGCTTCCCAAAGATACAGAACGCACAGTTATTAAACAGGAGCGTATCGAACACTGGCTGAAAATGGGTGCAAAACCAACAGATCGAGTGTCACGTATTCTAGATGAGCAAGGCGTTCTTAAACGCGAGGCGCGCAACAACCCAAAAAAAGCACTTCCTGGCAAAAAAGCACTGGAACGTATTGAAGAGAAAAAAGCCAAAGCTGAAGAAATCGCTACGGCTCAGGAATCTACCGAGGCGAGCGAAGACGCGTAACTCAGCCGCTCAATGGTGCATTTGCTACCATCACCTATTTCTCAAAGTCGCAACAATTGCGACTTTGAATTCTTGTTTTCAGCAGATGATAAGGGAAAACAGATCGGCTATCCATCCAATATTTGAAACTGTATTTTATGAGTAAACTCCAAGATCCAGTATTACTTGCCAAAATCGGTGCCCCACACGGTGTTCGTGGACAGGTTCGAGTAACCAGTTTTACTCAGGACCCGATGGCTATAGACGATTACGGACCCTTAACAAGCAAAGACGGTCAGTCATTTACCATCACCAAGTTCCATTTAGCAAGAAATGTCCTTGTCGTAACATTCAAGGAACTGACCACACGCGAACTTGCGCAAAATGCCCGTGGTCTGGAATTGTTTATCGAACGCAACTGCCTTCCAAGAAATGATGATGATGAATTCTATATCAACGATCTGATCAATCTGGATGTCCTGGATGAAGATCAAATCAAAATTGGTAAAATTCACGGCATATCCAATTTCGGTGCAGGTGATCTCCTGGAGATTACGCCCATATTGGAAAACGGCAGAACAGGGTCAAAAACCTGGTTTCTTGAATTTACAAAAATCAATGTGCCAAAAATCAATTTGGAAACTCATCAGGTTTTCATTGTTCATCCTACCCAAATAAGTGAACGAGATTCTGATGATGATGAAAGTTCTATAACAATTGATCCGGAGGTCCAGGATGGATGAAAACCCAAATCCATTCCTGATTTCCATGATCACTTTATACCCCGAAATGTTTCCCGGATCTTTAGGTCATTCATTGGCGGGGCGTGCTCGAGATAAAGGGCTCTGGCAATTGGATCTGGTTGCCTTGCGCGATTTCGGCGAGGGAAAACATCGGCAAGTTGATGATACGCCAGCAGGCGGTGGCGCCGGCATGGTTTTAAAACCCAATGTGCTAGCTGCGGCAATAGATCATGCATCCAATGTCAACGACACGCGCCCAAGACTGTTGATGAGTCCAAGGGGTAGATTGTTAGATCAACAATATATTCGCGAATTGGCTATGGAGCCAGGCGTGGTTATTGTCTGCGGGCGATTTGAGGGTGTCGATGAACGTGTAATAGAAAAACGTAATCTGCAAGAGGTCTCAATTGGAGATTATGTTTTATCCGGTGGTGAACCCGCAGCTTTAGCATTATTGGATGCCATCATTAGATTGTTACCGGGAGTGATGGGCAATTCGGTTTCGGGTCAGTATGAAAGTCATGAATCGGGGACTCTGGAACACCCCCACTATACAAGGCCGCAAAGTTTTGAAGGACAGGAAATACCGGATATATTGCTATCCGGCAATCATCAAAATATCGACACGTGGAGACAAGAACGTTCAGTTCAGATAACCCGGGAGAAGCGACCGGATTTATTCAGCAAACTAGACGAAAAAGAATCCTGAATTCTGTCGACAATCAAATAAATATGTCTTATAGAATCGTCAAATTCCTCTGAAACCGGAATCCAGGCAAATTTACCGACCACATTTTGATTGTTCAGCCAACACCAGCGGATAGCCGCAGAAAACCGTTGGAATAAAAAGATCAATACGGTCGCTCTTGAATTGCAAATCAACAACAATGATTGACGACAAAGGCAGCCACGCTGAACTCTGGTCGCAGCAATATTAGGTTTAAGTAGATGAATATTATCCAACAGCTCGAAGCTGAACAAAAAGCCAGAATTGATGAAAAACGCAAATTGCCGGAATTTGAACCCGGCGATACCGTTCGCGTATTGGTTCGCGTTACTGAAGGAACCCGTACACGTATCCAGGCTTATGAAGGTGTTTGCATTGGTCGCCAGGGTGGTGGTATCAATGAAAGTTTTACCGTTCGCAAAATTTCTTATGGTGAAGGAGTTGAGCGTATTTTTCCAATTTATTCACCTTTGGTGGAAGGCGTGGAAGTTGTCCGACGAGGTCGGGTTCGCCGCGCAAAATTATACTACCTTCGCGAGCGTCGTGGTAAATCAGCCCGTATCGTTGAAAACAGCGGCACGAGAGCAAAGCGTTTAAATGACGAATCCCGAAAAAAGATTGTTGAAGAAAAAGCTCGTATCGAGGCGGAAAAAGTCGCTTCAGCTGAAGCTCTTGCAAAGGCAAAAGCAGCCGAAGAAGCAACAGCTAAAGCAGCAGCAGAGGCCGAAGCTTCAAATAACACCGAATAATCAGGAATATTACAAATTCTACAAGTTTACAAAAGGCGGTCTTTGGATCGCCTTTTTTATTTTGCGACTATTGCAATCAGATGAAAGTTGGCTATTTGAGTTGCTAACATATTTTGGCTATGTCAAATCTATTGGGACAAAATACATCACCAGGGAGGCAAACAATGCTACCAGCAATGTCAAAAAATCTGCCGCAATTACTGTTATTTACTGCGTTTATGATTCTGACAGCAGCCAATTCTTCATTCTCACAGGAGAACAGCGATACTCCTGAGCAAGTCTCCCAATTATCAGAGTTTTCACAACTTTTGAAAGTAAAACTGGCTGCCGGGATAATGACGGTCAAGGACAAGGCAAATGCTGAACGCTACGAGGGCATTGCTACATTTTATCATGAACATGAGTTTGAACCGATCTGGATCAAAGATGGTCAAATATCATCCAAGGCACATAAAGCTGTTTCTGTATTATTGCAGGCTGACCAGCATGGTCTCAATCCAGATGACTATCAAAGTGCAAAACTGTTTCAGGAGCTAACCAAAACGAATTCGGCAGATTTGGCAGATTTGGAACTCAAACTAACACGCTCTGTTGTAGCCTACGCTCAGCATCTAAATGCCGGAAGATTGAACCCGCAAGCAGTTAATCGAGAAATAGTAGTCTTTCCAGAAGCGGTGACACCTGGCAAAATTCTCGAGAAATTGAAAATCACCAAATCGGTAGCTGCCTTTTTGCGATTTATGGCACCCTATACACCACGCTATGAACGGCTGCGGGTCGCATTGGAAAACTATAAAACCATTGCAGCAAAAGGCAGTTGGACAGTCGTTGAAAAAGGCAAGGTCTTAAAACCTGGCATGAGCGATTCCCGAATTACCGCAATCCGACAACGTATGATTGAAGATGAGAGTCTTTCCAGCGATGCCCGCGAGGGAGAAGTGTATGACGATGCATTGGTTGAAGCGGTAAAAAAATTCCAAATTCGCCACGGCTTGGATGATGATGGCGTAGTTGGACCTCAAACTCTTGCAGAAATGAACGTAAGCATAAAACAGCGCATCTCAACGATCAAAGTCAATCTGGAACGGCGACGGTGGATGCAGAACAGTTATGGTCGCTATTATATTTTTTCCAATCTGGCTGATCAGATAATTAAGCTGGTGCGTGATGAAAAAAATCTGCATTTTGAATTGATACAGGTTGGACAGCCCTATCACCGTACTCCGGTATTTTCAGATGTCATGGAATATATAGAAATAAACCCCTACTGGAACGTGCCATATTCAATTGCCACCAAAGAATATCTGCCAAAACTTAAATCCAATCCAGGTGCATTGGTTTCTCAAAGAATTCAGGTACTGGCAAACGGCAAAATTGTTAGCCCTTTTTCAACGCCTTGGCACAGTTTCTCACGTGGTCATTTTCCAGTTCGCCTTCGTCAGGATTCGGGCCCCAAAAATGCATTGGGCAGGGTGAAATTTATGTTTCCGAATAAATTCAACGTCTATATTCATGACACACCGTCGAAATCAAAATTTAACAAGGTATCGAGGTACTTTTCTCATGGTTGTCTGCGCCTGCGCGATCCACTTACATTGGCGGAAAAAATTCTGGGAAAACAAGGTTGGTCACGCAAAAAAATCGAAGCCACCGTACGCTCAGGAAAACGTACAATCGTCAAATTGAAAGAAAAAATTCCAGTGCACGTAACCTACCTGACCGCTTGGGTAAATAAAGATAATTCCGTCCATTTTCGACAGGACATTTATGGTCGTGACAAGATACTTGATGCTGCCCTGCAAAAGGCTTCCACCGGATAATCAAGGTGCTTGACGCCCCTTCCCGGACATTGCATAAACGCGGTAATTGCCACATTGATTGATACGGGAAATGCCAATGGTCAAGACACTATACGACAAAATTTGGGATGATCACTTGGCCCACGAAGAGGAGGATGGTACCTGCTTGCTTTATATCGACCGCCATCTTGTTCATGAAGTCACCTCACCTCAAGCCTTTGAAGGATTACGGATAGCGGGGCGTAAAGTCAGGTCACCGGAAAAAACACTTGCAGTCGTTGACCATAACGTACCAACAACTGCAGATCGGGTAAATGGCATTAAAAACGAAGAAAGCCGTATTCAGGTTGAAGCGCTTGCATCCAATGCTGAAGAATTTGGAATTGAATACTTTTCTGAACACGACAAGCGTCAGGGTGTCGTCCATATTATTGGCCCCGAACAAGGGTTTACACTGCCGGGTATGACCATTGTATGCGGGGACAGTCACACGTCAACCCATGGAGCTTTTGGTGCGCTAGCCCACGGTATCGGCACTTCTGAAGTTGAGCATGTCCTTGCAACACAGACGCTTATTCAGCGCAAAGCTAAAAATATGCTGGTAAAAGTAAATGGCAAAAAGCCGGATGATGTTTCTGCAAAAGATATCATTCTTGCAGTAATCGGCAAAATCGGCACGGCAGGTGGTACCGGTCATGTTGTAGAATTTGCAGGTGATGCCATCATGGACCTTTCAATGGAAGGACGAATGACGGTTTGTAATATGACCATTGAAGGAGGTGCACGTGCGGGTTTGATTGCACCGGATGAAAAGACTTTTGAATATATCAAGGGCAAGCCAAAATCCCCAGAGGGTGAGGAACTGCAGAAAGCAATTGCTTACTGGAAAACTTTGTTTAGCGATGAGGGTGCCAATTACGACACAGTAGTTGAAGTTGACGTTGCCAATCTTCCTCCAACTGTCACTTGGGGTTCATCACCAGAAGATGTTGTCTCAATTGAAGGGATGGTGCCAGACCCGGCTGATATTAACGATGAAACAGAGCGTACTTCAAAAACACGTGCGCTTGAATATATGGGACTGAGTGCGGGAACCAAAATTACTGATATCAAAATTGATCGCGCATTTATTGGTTCATGTACCAATGGGCGCATTGAGGACCTGCGCTCTGCTGCTGATATCATCAAAGGAAAAAAAGTTAGTTCTCACGTCAGTGCCATGATTGTCCCAGGATCGGGTCTTGTAAAAGAACAGGCCGAAGCAGAAGGTTTGGACAGGATTTTTATGGATGCTGGTTTTGAATGGCGTGAAGCTGGATGTTCAATGTGTCTGGCGATGAATGATGATCGACTAAAACCAGAGGAACGCTGCGCATCAACGTCAAATAGAAATTTCGAAGGTCGGCAAGGGTATAAAGGCCGTACTCATCTGGTCTCTCCAGCAATGGCAGCAGCGGCAGCAATCGCCGGTCATCTGGTGGATATTCGCAGGTGGAAATAGATTGTCGACATAAAAATTATTGTAACCAGGCAGCGCAATAGATTTTTATTGAAACACTAAAACCACGATAAAAACCAAAACCAGCCTGATATTGTAAAGATTGAAGCTAATGTTGCTGCGATGACAATCGATGCGGAAAGTGAAACCGCTCGACCATACATCACGGCAAATATGTATATATTTATTCCTGGCGGCATCGCAGCAAGAATTACAGCAATTTGTACATATTGCACCGAAAGACCAAACAAATAGTACGAAATCAAAAATACAAGCGCTGGATGAAATAGCAAAGCAATCAGGCTTACGGTTATCGTTTCTGACTTTCGT
>JAAENI010000683.1 GCA_024224595.1 Hyphomicrobiales bacterium | reverse complement strand
TGGACATAATGCGGTCAACATTGCCACCTGGGTCAAAAACCGCGGCTTGCATGGTGTCAGGGTCCCAGATAATTGCGCAATTTTGCTGAAACTGGGTGACCGGAACAATAGCAACCTGCAAACGTGCCATATTACTCTCCTGATATGCGGATATCAGCCAGCAAACTTGCCGTGCCGACAACCGCAATAATATTAGTTTTGATCAATCAATCAAAAGCCTGTCAGAATAGTTGCGCCATTTCAAGGTCCAATTTTGAAGGCGGCATCGCTTCGAAAAGCTGCAGCGAAGACTTCGCTGCTTCCATTTGCCTGGGCTCAGAGCTCATTAATCAATATCTATCTAAACGCGCCTGACGAGATTTGAGTAATCATCCATCATGGCCATCGAGATGGAACCGGGCGTGAAAGAATAGGGCCCGATCTCCGATACCGGGGTAACCTCAGCCGCAGAACCGGTAATGAAACATTCTTCAAATTCACTCATTTCCTCTGGCATGATGGTCCGCTCGACCACCTGAATCTGGCGTTCCTTGGCAAGTGAAATCACCGTTTGCCGGGTGATGCCATCAAGAAAACAGTCCGGTGTGGGCGTATGGATAACACCATC
>JAAENI010000682.1 GCA_024224595.1 Hyphomicrobiales bacterium | reverse complement strand
TGAGTTCCGTTTGGAGCTGAGTACTCAGTAACTGGTCGGCCAGTGATTGAACTCAGACATTTACTGTTACGGGTGATATGATAATCAATGCCGGATGCATCCAGAGACCCATCCTCAATACTCCATGCAAACCAGTTGTGATACAGGCCACCGTGACTGCCAATTTGCCCGTATTTCATAAGCATTTCGACATAAGGTTTTCCTGTTCCACAGGCATCAAAGCCCAACATATCGCCTTTTACATCACGACTGTCACCAGCAGTGATATGCATGGAATATTCCAGGTCATCGCGCAGTATACCAGTTTCCTTCATCTGCTCCATGAATCGCCAGTCTTCATTGGAATCATGATGCCAGTTCACAACAACTCCACCAATTCCACCGGGAGTACTCAGAAGGTGTGGCACAGCAGCGTAATCAAATATCAAAGTTCTGCAAAGGCCGCGCAGAAGCAGATCGTCGCCATGACTTTTCAGATGACCAAGAGGGAGGTTGACATACATCAAATTACCCTTGCCAATTTCACGAACTGTGATTGCTGGAAATCTTTCGCCATCGTCAGTAACCATGTGTGCAAAGACTTTGGCGTTGATGTCAGGTATAATTTTACTGCGAGCTGCAGGGTATTTCAGATCACCATATCCGTAGCCATTGAGAATGTTGTCTTCGTCAAGCTTGCCCATTGGCACCTGACATTTTGATGCCGATGTCTTGTTAGCAAATTGCAGAACACCAGACGCATAAGATTTTTCACTCGATGCGTAATAGTGGATATGCTGCACGCCAGCCAGGTT
>JAAENI010000681.1 GCA_024224595.1 Hyphomicrobiales bacterium | reverse complement strand
TAATTGCATATTTAAGAAGATTCTTATTTATAAAATCATGTCCGATTCTTTTTTCCAATTGATCAATGGGTGAGATAGGCATAACTACATTTCTTTTTCTGGGCTATGCAGCTGGCTCAAATACCTACTACAACTTGTGGTAGTGATTTTGCAGGCACAGGATCAATTTGCAAGGCTTGCTCTATCAATCGATAGAAAAGTTTACCTCTGGAAATCGATGTCCTCCTGTTGAATCGAAAGGTAAACTCATCGAGATAATAAGGCAAGTGCTCAGGACTTATGGCACCTTGATGAGTGCCGAGCCACCATCGTTTCAGCAATGAAATCACATGATGAGCCAGCGGCGTTGCATCGCCTGACATTGATTTTGCGTGCGTCACAGGAGCGTGAACATAGCCATAATTTGATAACATATTGTAACCGTCCCATCCATCCGTATTTATAGTACTTCCCGGATCAACCATCTGCAGCGTTGCATTTTTGATAGCTTCACTGGCGGTATCAGGGATCGTTGACAGGCGAATGCGACCCATCTGCATGTCTTTATTTTCTACGGCAACAAGGACAATCGTTTTACCATCTGCCCCGCGCCCACGCTTGCCTGGGCGCACACCGCCGATGAATGTTTCATCCATTTCCACAAGGCCGGAAAGCCTGTCTCTTCCGGGGCGAACCATGGCGCGGCGCAGTTTGTGCAGCCATTCCCATGCGGTGTGGTAGCTGCCCAGGCCCAATGCTTTTTGCAAGCCCAGAGCACTGACACCGTTCTTTTGATTCACCACATACCAGATGGCCTGAAACCATAAACGAAGCGGTTTGCGGGTACCTTGAAACAATGTTCCGGCTGTCACAGAAGACTCATAACCGCATTTTTTGCAATGATACAAATATCGCGCAGTCTTCCAATATGAACCGCTTTTGCAACGTGTGCACTTGTATCCTTCCGCCCAACGAACAAGGCTCATATACTCAATGCAAGACTCTTCTGTGGAGAATTTCTCCATAAAATCCATC
>JAAENI010000680.1 GCA_024224595.1 Hyphomicrobiales bacterium | reverse complement strand
TATGACGAAAAGTTCAGCATCAATTTTCTTCGTCAAATTGGCCGCATGTTTTAAAGCGCGGTAAGACGGTTCTGAGCCGTCAACTGCAGCCATGATATGTTTCATTTTGAATTCCTCTCGCATTTCTGATCTCTTGTGAACATCACCTGATTGTAAACAAATTTGGCTTTGCTGGAATTGATTAAGAACAACAAAAAGGAAGTAATGCTATGTGGATGAGGAACCGTTTTTTCCACGTTCGCCGCTTCAAGAATGCATGCTGGGCGGTTGTATGAAACAGGTTTTAGGAATAGTAGGCCAAACGGTTCAAAATCATGTTTCTAAAATGCGGAGGTTCTTGAATACGTTTTAAAATTCGCCCAGAATTCGATGATACAGGCCGAAAGATATTCTTAATACTTTTCCCCTAATAACCTTTCTTAATTGCTGGCATGTAGATGAGTTTTGAGAAAAGTTATTATGCTCATCGACCCTGAAAACGTTGAAATCAGATAATGGCACCTTTCACTAATTTTCTACATGTCGCTGGTTGGGTACCTGGATTGGCTATTGTTATCTAAAAAGTCGATTTAGCTGCAGGTCGATTGAAATTGATCGACGGTAATTCTTGGCGCATTCCGATCATCATCAATCAGATCTGTTCGTTCAACAGCACGGGCGAACCCTCGCCAGTCTTTATCCTGTTGAATGGCAATGCTGACATAGCCGTCAGATGTATGATAAACAAGATCAATAAAAGACTGGGCCTTTTCAGTCTCCATTTCATCTGCGATGAAAGTGTGACCTCCCATATCAGAACTCCACAAAAAAGAAATAATTGTATCAAGCATCGAGAGTTGGATGTGTTGGCCTTTGCCTGTTTGGGCTCGCGAAAACAGAGCGGCAGTCATTGCCTGAGCGGCCTGGATGCCCGTGAGTTTATCGGGCAGAATAGTGCGTACCAGACGCGGCCTTTCGTCATCGGACCCGGCTTGAACGGTGGTCAAACCCGATAATGCCTGAACGAGCGGATCAAATACCGGTCGATGAGCATAAGGACCTTTGGAACCAAATCCACTGATTGAGACATAAATCACCGATGGGTTGATTTGGCGAACTGCATCTTCGCCAATGCCAATGCGATCTGCTACTCCGGGGCGAAAATTCTGGATAACAATATCTGCGTCAGTGCACAGGGTGAGCAGAGTTGCCAGGCCCTGCGGGTTTTTGAGGTTGATAACAATTGATCGTTTATTTCGATTATTGTTTGAAAACGAAGCTGAAAATCCGCCGCGACCACCCGATACCTGCCTTGTGTAATCCCCGGCGGGGGCTTCGACTTTGATAACATTAGCCCCCTGATCGGCGAGGGTCATTGTTGCCAGTGGCCCCGAGATCATGCTTGTCAAATCAATGACTTTGACACCTGTGAGTGGTCCCGCCATATTACCAGCTGCTCCATTGAAAGAATGGCCAAACTATTACGATCACTGCATCACGGTCAACTCAATC
>JAAENI010000679.1 GCA_024224595.1 Hyphomicrobiales bacterium | reverse complement strand
TCTCAAGCCCCTCGACAGGTAAAAGTAGCGCGGGGCTTTCAGCATCAGCTTCAATTGCGTCAAGTTTCAGGGAATCATTGAGTTTGAGGCGCAGCATGGGACGAAGGTCATGCAGCCCTGAAATCGAGATTATTCGGTTGATACGCTGAATTACCGACGAATCCAATGGCGCGTTTTGACAACCCATTCGCGACACCAGATGTCCACCGGCAGAATGGCCCGCCAGGACGATTGGCCCTTCGACCCGCGCTGCAGCATTTTCGATTGCCGCTCCGATTTGTTTTGTAATCCCGCTGATTTTAATATCAGGGCACAATGTATAAGATGGCATGGCCACAGCCCAGCCCTGTTGTAGCGCGCTTAGTGCCAGATGGCTCCACTTGGATTTATCAAGCGCAACCCAATAACCGCCGTGAACAAACACAAACAGGCCCTTAGGTTCACCAACGGGAACAAACAGATCAAGTTTTTCGCGTTGACCGGGCCCATAGGATTCATCCATCACCAGATCACCAGCCCCATCCGCCCATTCCTGCCTGAATTGAGGTGCGATAATCTCCCATTTATCAAAATAATCCTGTGCATTCGCAACATGTTCACGATTGGCATAGGCGTCGTCCCAATCCATTATTCTGCTCGGGTTGTGCATGGCCATCACTCCTGGAAACAATCCACTAGTACCCGCCATCATTAGCCCGTGAGTCACGCAAGTGACTTATGGAATGGTGATGACAAGCGGATACGCAAGAAAAACCTAGTACCACGAATCATAGATTCGCGGTACTAGACTATCTTCAACAAACTTTTTCCAATAATTTATTTAACGTTTCAACTGTCGAAATATCAGCAATTCCATCGACTTTTTCTTGCCTGAAATGTCTTTGAAATGCGGTTGTGCAGGCAACGGTCAATTCATCAAATTTGCCACTTGGTACAATTTCAAATCCTATTTTTTGCAAAGCCAGCTGATAATTTAATACGCTATCACCCTGCTGCCCGATCCCCAGACTGTCGCCTGGCCTGATTGGAGCGGGTTCAACCCATATCCCCAACCCTGCTTTGTACAGATAATGCCAGTCAAACAACTCGCCTGGATCCTGTTTGCGCAAAGGTGCAATGTCGCTGTGAGCTAGTATATCTGCAGATTTGATCCGGTATCTTGCAACGATATCACCCAATAACTGCACAACAGATTCCATCTGCTCATCTGGAAAATCTGCATAACCATATTCATGACCGCGGTTAACGATTTCGATACCAATCGAGTGCGAGTTGATATCCTTGATGCCTTTCCAGCAGGAAATTCCCGCATGCCACGCCCGTTTACCTTCAGCTACCAACTGAATAATTTCACCGTCTTCACCGATCAGGTAGTGGGAAGAGACTTCCGCCTCACCACAACATAATCTGGTCAATGCAGCTTCACCACTTTTCATGCCTGTATAGTGCAAAATGATCAAATCTGGTGATTTTACCTGCCGTCTTTCGCCAAAATTTGGAGAGGGTTCAACCTGATTGACAAACTGGCTATCCGCCTGGAATGGTTTAGTTACCGGCCTCTCAGGCATCTTCGGTGACCTGAGGTTTGCGTATTGCCTCTATTAACTCCCATGCATTGTTAATCGCTGTTAGTCGGTTATTTGCTATCGCAACAAATTCTTCCGGCACGCCTCTGGCTACCAGCTTGTCCGGGTGGTTCTGCTTGACCAGGTTAATATAATGTTTCCTCAGTCTGGCATAATCCCAATGCTGCTCAGCATCCAGAACAATGTAGGGGTCAAATTCTTCATTGGACACATGACGCATCTTGAGCTGATCATACTCACGATCGGAAAGGTCAAATATCCCGGCCACATCATCCATGAACAGCATTTCGTTTTCATGGATCAATCCATCAGCCTTGGCGATATGAAAAAGACCATCCATAACATCCAGATAGATAACGTCATGATCGGGAAACAGCTTTTTCACCTGTTTTGCATAGGCATGGTAACCAGATACATCCTGTTTTGCCAGGTTAAATAATTTCACAACGTTTTTTCGCTCGCGCTCGGGTATCGCAAATAATTGTTGAAAAGCTTCCACTTCATCCAGGGTAACAACGCCATCGGCTTTCGCCATTTTTGCCGATAGCGCAATCATGGCTACAGAAAACCCGACTTGCTTGCGCACTTCCGGTTCACCGACAAACATTGTGCGCACGGCCTCAACCACCACGGAAAAAGCATCCGTGGAGACCGTGGACATAAATTTTCCCAAGCGCACCCATATTGACATGATTCGTAATCTAGAGCATTTTCAATGAAATATGAACCGTTTGATGCCTTGTATTGGTCTACTCAGTTAGACGCGAAGCGTAGCGCTATGCCTTCGCATCGGGCAAGCGTCGCAACGGCGCTGACGGGCCAATACAGGGTACCCATTTTTCTTACATAAGCCATTGAAACAATTTGATAACCGGACCGCTCGAAATTACCCAACGACGTTGAATCGTGCTTATCGTGTTTTGGCACCACCGCGCACAATTCGTCTAGCAAGTGAACAATTTCGAATCGGTCAAACGATTCATAGTTCATCTAAACTGCTCTAGCAGTCTGTCGGACTTGCACAATCACTGTTAACAAAACTGGATATTGGTCCGATTTTTCG
>JAAENI010000678.1 GCA_024224595.1 Hyphomicrobiales bacterium | reverse complement strand
TTGTGTTGATGTCCCTGCAATGAATTTTCTGATGATTGACGGAAAGGGTGATCCGGGAAATTCAACCGAATATTCACAGGCCCTGGAAGCTTTATACGGCGTTTCCTATACGCTGAAATTTGCAGTAAAAAAAGGACCGGTTGCCATTGATTACGGGGTCATGCCTTTGGAAGGTCTGTGGTGGGCTGATGATATGAGTGTATTTGTTTCAGGTGATAAATCACAGTGGCAATGGACGATGATGATCATGCAGCCGGATTTCATCACACAGGCAATGGTCGATGAGGCAGTGGCAACAGTAAAAGCAAAGAAAAACCCCGAGGCATTGCCCTTGCTGCGGTTTGAAGCATTTGACGAAGGCATGTGTGCCCAAACGCTTCATATAGGCCCTTTTAGCGAGGAGGGACCTACTATTCAGCGGGTGCATGATTTTATTGATGAAAACAGCTCTCGTCGTGGAAAACATCATGAAATTTATCTGAGTGATATCAGACGCGCTGCACCTGCCAAATGGAAAACGATCATTCGCCAGCCAATGAACCCGAATAATTCCGGAAAATGACGATGCAGTTTGATAAAGATATGGCCTCAGCCAACAAGGATTTGTTTTTGAGGGTTCGCGAACACCTGTTGTCTTATCAGGGAATGACAGAAACCAAAAAAGCCGCGAATTACTACCTATTCCCATGGTAAAGGGGGAATTTGCCATATGAGAACGATGCCTCATGGTGTTGCTATAGGTTTCCTGAAAGGTGCGAGAATGCTGGATTCGCATGACAGACTTAAAGGCGATGGGAAGGCAATGCGTATTCTGCCTTTGGCTGAGGCAGAAATCAGGATAATGGATTACTATATAGGTCAGGCCATTGAATTCGTTGAATAAAAATCGTGTCAATTGGGTGGTGCAGAATAATAGAGTGCAGAAATTGGATGTTTTTGCGAATAATCTTATCCACTTGCATTACCGTTCAAATTCTTCAGTTGCCAGTCATTAGCCGGGCAATGAGTTGCCTGACTGTGGGAATGAATACATCATCGTTTTCAGTACGGTAGAATGGGTCTTCACCCGCCATATAGGCATTGTGGCCAGCGAAGATGAGTTGATGATCCAAATCATCTCCTTGAATCGCACCCAACAACCCTTTGCGAATACAGTGGACCCGTGGATCCGGTAACCGGCCGGTTGTGTATTTCACATCCGGGTTCTGGCTCCAGGCGCTCAAATTGCAGGTGACCAGACAACCAACACAATCGGTCTTGTGTGATTTGATTTCCCGTGCCTTTTGGGGGCTCACAAATATTAATGTGCCATCAGGTGTCCGCAATGGTGTGTTGAACCCTTGGTTGATCCAGCCACCAACTTTTTTCTTGTCTTGCTGGCTCACCCAATAACCTTTTGCGGGCACACCAGGGCCATCAATCCGTTCACTCATATTGTCGTCGGGCGCCATGGCAAAGTCTACCTGTCTTGCCGAGCGTTCAAACAACTCACGGATCATGGTGTTCTTGTAGGCTGAGGAGAAAAAACCGGTGGGGCTGAACTTGTTGAGGGCGACGTCGCCTTTTTTCATCGACAGCAACAGGTGTTTCCACTCGTCCACCACAGGGCTTTCGCGTGTCAACAGATCACGGGTTCCGATCTGGAATGCAATCGGTCCGATTTCCGGATTATCCAGCCAGTTTTGCCAGTCCCGCATGTACCATACACCGCCAGCCATGATAATGGCGATATCCTCCATACCGTTGTTATTCATGATTGACCGTATGGCTTTGACGCGCTCATAGGGATCTTTGGGCTCATTTGGATCTTCCCGGATGGTAAGACCGTTGTGTCCACCCTCCAACCAGCGACCTTCATAGCCAACTGCGCCGATCACTTCCTGATATCTGCCTGACCATTTCCTGAATGTGCGATTGAGTAACACTTTCAACGCCATCGCACTGGAAATAATCGGATCGAGAAATACACCTTCATCAACACAAATCTGCGCATCTTCCTCGGCTGGCAAACCTGCCCCCATAGTGACGGCGTTTATCATGTTACCGCCACCGGGCAGACGTGTGCCGGCTAACATACCGCGCATGATACGCATGGAGCCGCCAGCCATTTTCAGGAAGTTGATGCGGATACACCCATTGCCTGCGGCGATGTTGTAAGCGGTTTGAGCTTGTAATATGCAGCCTTGAATTGACAGGTCTATCATTTCCTCATGCCGTTTACGCCGAGAGCGTCCGGAATAAGTGTAGGAAAGCTCGCGCCCATCTTCGCCATAGCCGATTGCAGCGCCAATAGCGGCCAGAGTGCCACTGGCATTTTCTGCTGCCCAGGCACCGGCATTTTTGCCATTTGTGGCACCAACACCCTTGCCGCCCTGTACAAACGGCAGCACGGATAACCCATCGATAATTACCGGCTTGGCAAGCTCTTCGCGCAAGTCAGCAAAATTTTCATTTTTGTTTTGAATTTGTGATGAAAATTTGTTGGGGTTGGATTCAACAGCATTCTGACTGATCGACATTTTTTAAAGGTCCTCTCAATACAATCAGTACATAATCGCACACCATCACCGAGTAAACAGAATTTTTTAGCAACGGTCGCAATAGTCAAGTCATTCGGTACTCAAAATTTGAAGCCAGTTGAAAAGGGCGGCAATTCCATCGTATCAGGAAGGTTGCCAGATGGTATTAATGCAGGCTCATGCTGTCATTTTAATACATTGATCTTCCACTTAAAAACATGCTTTGAAGCCACCTACAGGTTATTTCGTTCCTGCCAGGATTGACTCCAAAACGATCATTAAACATTGAAAGCTGGATCATACGGCCTTTGACGTACGAAGCGCCAGGCAGCGAATAATCCAATTATCGCAAAGGGAATGCCAGCAGCGAAAACCCAAAATCCTGCGGATTTGGCAGCTTCGAGCGAAACGCCTTCGGAAAATCCTGCTGAGTTTGCGACAATTCCGATAGCGGCGGCACCAATGGCATATCCTAATCTGTGAATTGTGGGCAATGCGCCAGCCATCCTGTCGCGATCGCCGGGAACAGATATCGATTCCGCCTTGCGCATCAGGAATGTCCAGGCAATGCCAAAACCCGTACCCTCGAGTATTGCAAAAATCGGAATAAGCCAGAACGGACCACTGGAAACAAACATCATAAACCCGACAATTGAAACCAGTAATACAATCATGCCAGACATAATAACCACCCCGTCTAAGCGTTCGGGCAAATTGGCGAACGCAATGGCAATTGCAGGAATCGACCAGCCAATCGATGAAAGGGCAATGATGTAACCTGCGTGAAGGGCTGATATATCATAAATAGTGATTAGAATGAGCGGTCCAAAGGTGCTGACAGCTATGGTCGCAATGGCGAAACACATGACCATCATCAGGGGAGATCCAAGCCCACGACGTGGATCAAAGGGATTGCGGGGAAACAGGCGGTTTTCCCCAGCCCTGGCATCAAGGCGTGCAAAAATAGCTAAGAAAGACAGACCAATAAATACAAATACCGAAGATCGTATCAGAGATACATCGATCCCGGCGGAAGCGATTGACGTTACTCCAAGACCCAGTGAAATCAGACGGGTACCCGGGAAGTTAACTTTTTCACCCGCTGGTTTTTGTTTTCTGGCCTCAAGTATCAACATTATCCAAAGCGTTAAACCGGCGGCCTGGATAGCAAAAAACCAAAAAGCGCCGCGCCAAAATTCAAACTCAGCAAATATTCCGCCAATCAGCGGACCAAAAAATGCTGAGGTTCCCCAAAGGGCAGAGATCATTGCAACAACAAGGGGCAGAAATCTGGCCGGAAACAAACGTCGCATGGCAATGAAAGAAAGAGCTACAAGACCACCGCCACCTAACCCCTGAACCAGTCTGCCAACCAGCATGACTTCCATTTGTTGAGCGAGTGCACTGAAGACACATCCGGCAAGATAGATGAAAGCGGCAGAAGCCATAGAGATGCGCAAGCCCGCCTGATAGACGAAATAGGCCCCACCGGCACCAGCGATGATTGAGCCTACCTCATACAGCGCAAACGTCCATGCAATATATTCGACGCCACCAATATCAGTGACGATAGATGGCATCAATGTTGATACCACCAAAGAATCAGCTGCATGCAGCCAGACGCCCATACAAACCAAGGTCAGATTTACTGCATGCTCACGGGTAAATAGCTGGCGCCAGCCAGTATCTCCCGTTTCCAATGATTATCCCATGGCCTTTTGCAGGTTCTCGTCAATCTTGTCGAGGAAGCCTGTCGTTGAAAGCCAGGGTTGGTCGGGGCCAATCAATAGAGCCAGATCTTTTGTCATGTATCCTGACTCAACGGTGTTGACGCAAACATCTTCAAGCGTTTGAGCAAAATTTGCCAATTCCTGATTGTCATCCAGTTTGGCACGATGAGCAAGACCACGGGTCCAGGCGAAAATTGAGGCAATTGAATTGGTTGATGTTGCTTCACCTTTTTGATGCTGACGATAATGGCGTGTTACCGTGCCATGAGCAGCTTCTGCCTCTACAGTGCGGCCATCGGGGCTCAGTAGTACAGAAGTCATCAGACCGAGAGATCCGAAACCCTGGGCCACCGTATCTGACTGCACATCGCCATCGTAGTTTTTACAGGCCCATACATATCCACCGGACCACTTGAGTGCCGAGGCAACCATGTCATCAATCAGGCGATGCTCGTAGGTCAGTTTTGCCTCGCCATATTTTTCCTTGAATTCGCTTTGGAACACCTCTTCAAAAAGGTCTTTAAACCGACCGTCATAGGCTTTCAGAATCGTATTCTTGGTTGACAGATAGCAGGGAACATTTCGCATCAGCGCATAATTGAGGGAAGCGCGGGCGAAATCGCGGATGGAATCATCGAGATTGTACATGGCCATGGCAACACCGGAGCCGGGGGCTTGAAATACTTCTCTTTCAATGACTTCTCCGTCATCACCAACAAATTTGATCGTCAATTTACCAGCACCAGGAAAACGAAAATCGGTCGCACGATATTGATCGCCAAAAGCATGACGCCCAACAATAATTGGCTGGGTCCAGCCAGGAACAAGCCGGGGGACGTTTTTGGCAATTATCGGTTCACGAAAAATTACACCGCCCAGAATATTGCGGATTGTGCCATTGGGCGAGCGCCACATCTGTTTCAGGCCAAATTCCTCGACCCGGTCTTCATCAGGGGTAATGGTAGCGCATTTGACACCGACACCATGTTCCTTGATGGCATTGGCAGCATCAATTGTGATCTGGTCATCAGTATCATCACGGGCCTGAATTCCCAGATCATAATATTTCAAATCAATATCCAGGTAGGGATGGATTAGTTTTTCCTTGATGAACTGCCAGATGATGCGAGTCATCTCATCGCCATCCAGTTCTACAACTGGATTGGCTACTTTGATTTTTGCCATTGAAATTGCCTCTCTTATATAAATATGCGAACAAAATAAGAACAAAAAATGTTACTGCGCTCTATATCAAACTGACGCAGCATTGCAAATTGATGGAGGAGAAATGCCCCAATTATCAAAATATAAATGCCTGACAATCCTGATAAATGAGACTTTAGTCTTCGAAATGAATAAGATGGCGAGACGAAGACCAGCAAGATAAAGAAATTATCATGAAAATTGGCGATTTTGTAATCAGTGATCCCGCTATCGATGAGCTGCAAGCCAATGAACTGTATCACTGGTTATGCGAGGGCGCTTCACCACACCATAGTGCCCATGGCATAGTTGGGGGGATGTGCGAAAAGCTGGTTGAAGCCGGTGTACCACTAAGCCGTCTGGCTCTTTTTATTTTTACAATCCATCCGACGATTCGTGGTAGACGCGTTAGCTGGTCTCCGGAAGAAGGCGCAGTAACGGCTTCTGCCGGATATGAGGTTTTTCAATCAGAAATCTATCATAACAATCCAATACCTGTGGTGCTGGAAACAAAGAAGTCTATCAGACGAAAACTCGTCGACCCGGATTGTCCTCGTGATTACATTATTATTGATGAATTGCTGGAAGAGGGATTTACCGATTATCTGATAACGCCACTGGTTTATCTGAGTGGTGAAGTGCACTGTGTCAGTTGGTCTTCACGCGCACCGCAGGGGTTCTCGTCCAAAGCGATTGAACTGATGGAGAAGATCAGCCATCCCCTGGCGCGACTATCAGAGATCTATATGCTGCGCTTGAATTCAGCGACACTTCTTTCCACTTATGTGGGAAGGGATGCCGGTGATAAAGTGATGGCCGGGCAGGTGAAACTGGGTGATGGAGAAGATATTCAGGCAGCAATACTGTTTGCAGATATCAAAGGTTTTACCAGTCTTTCAAATCGCATGACAGCCAACAACGTTTTACAAATGCTGAATCTGTTTTTTGCAGCACTCGAAAAACCGATCAACTCTCACCATGGTGAGATCCTTAAATTTATGGGGGATGGTGTTTTGGCTATATTCCCTGTTTCAGATGAAGATATTGATGAGTCAGCGGCCGTAACGAACGCCTTTTCCAGTCTGCGTGAAGCGCGAACAATCGTTGAAAAAGAATCTCGTGGAGAATTGAGTTTCAGGGCGTCAATTCACAATGGCAAAATTCATTATGGTAACATAGGCGGAGAGAGACGACTTGATTTCACTGCGATCGGATCATCAGTTAATCTGGGTGCAAGACTATTGGGAGCCGCCACTGATCTCGATTCAAATTTCGTATGTTCGAAAAGCGCCGCTGAATATCTGAAGAATGAGGTTGGATTGCCCACGGAATTCATAGCAAAGGGATTTGATACCCCCCAATTGGTGTATTCGCTTGAACTGACAGAATAAGTTCAAAAAAATAATAGACAATTTCCTGGATTTGTGGTGTTGCAATTCAAGGCGGGTGGCAATCAGCACCTGCCACGTCTGCTATACTTTAAAAAAGAGTAGTTATGTCAGGTACTGACTATCGAAAAGAATTGATATGCGAGGGACCGGTTGTCATATTGGTGGAACCTCAACTGGGTGAAAACATCGGAATGGTTGCCCGGGCAATGGCCAATTTCGGATTGTTTGAGCTACGGCTGGTTAATCCTCGTGATGGATGGCCAAATGAACGCGCAAACGCCGCGGCAAGCAGGGCGGATCATGTAATAGAAGCGACCCGGGTCTACGAAGACCTGCCAGGTGCAATTGCTGATTTGCAATATATTGTCGCTACCACCGCCCGCCAGCGTGATATGCTCAAAGATGTACTCAATCCGACAGAGGTGTCATCCATATTGAGACGCGCTCACGATGAAAATACACGTACTGGAATTTTGTTTGGCCGCGAGCGATGGGGTCTTCACAATGAAGAGATTGCGCTTGCTGATGTGATGGTGACTTTTCCGGTAAATCCAGCCTTTGCCTCGCTCAATATCGCCCAGGCTGTATTGCTGATGTCGTATGAATGGATGAGAAGCGGGCAGGGAGAATTGAATGAGTCAGCTTTTCGAGCGCCTGATAGCGAGATTGCTGGAAAATCTGATTTGCAGAATTTTTTCAATCATCTGGAGGGTGCACTTGAAGATGCCAAATATTACTATCCGGAAGCCCGGCGCGAACGGATGACCAATAATTTACGCTCAATATTTACCCATGCAGGACTGAAACAACAGGAATTGCAAACTCTACATGGTGTTGTGGCTGCATTGGAACGCCGTTGGCTGGAAAAGCGAAATAAAAAGACAAAATAGATTTATTCAGAATTTCTGGTTTCGGAAGTCATGTAATAAGGTCGCCATAACGTGATCGTTATCGGGACTAAAATATTGAGAACAAATGCTGTCACCATAAGGGTGAAAAAGGCTTCTTTGTTTAATATTGCATTTTGCACATAAGCAATATCCATCACGACAAAAGCCAGTTCAGCACGTCCCAACATGCCAAATCCAATCATCATGCCTCCCGCCCAGTCCATTCCGCCGGTATATCGGGCCGCCAGAGTAGCGGAGATAATTTGAGCGAAAAAGACAGCCAGCACCAATATTATGATATTTGGAAAAACCGAGATCATCAGATCTTTGTCAAAAATCAGTTTTGCTCCCAGATTGACGAAGAACACTGGACCAATCCATGAAAACGCCATGTTTTCGACAATACGTTTGGTGTCTTCCCACGATCCTTTTTGTTGCTTTCTCTGGAAATATTCTTCCTTGAGTATCAGTCCAGCCATATAGGCTCCGATTGCTGGATGGAATCCAAATTCATGAGCAAGCAGACCTACCAGTAAAGCCAGTAACAACACGGTCAGCGTTGAATGACGTCCAAAATTTAACAGATTTCGCAGGCCATATCTTCCGAGCAGCGGAATATGGCGTAACCAGCCGCTGACATTGTGCGGGAAGATTGCCGCGCCAAGAACAGATACGACAACAAAGAACAATACTGCTTTCAAAGCGGTCACGGCCAGCAATTGCAAGTCAAATGGCCCGGCACCACTGGCCAGGGGTACCAATACGGCGACAAGCGCCAAAGATGCGATATCATCAAGCACTGCGGAAGTCATGATCCGTGTTGCTGCCAGGGAATTTGCCAAGCCAACATTTTGCAAAGAAATCATTGTCAGGGATACGGCTGTAGCTGTCATCGTCAAACCGCACATCAACGAGATATTGACATTGGCCCAATAGTAGTCTGCTACAAGATAAGCTGCGGTAAAAGGAGCAATTGCGCCGAACAGAGCGATACCCCAGCTCTTCTTGATACTGGACATGAAATTACCGACATTCTCCTCAAAACCCAGAGCAAACATGATCAGAATAATGCCAAGATTGGCTAGTACAGAAATGAATTGATCGCCATCGCCACTGATCACTCCAGCATTTGCCAGGATTGATCCCAGGGCCAGAAACCACAGTACCGGCAGCATTTTGGTGTATTGTGCCAAAACATTGGCGATAAATACTACGCCCCATATCAAGGCAAGGTAAGTTAATGATTCCATGGTGACATATCGAAGGCCTTTGTTACTATTTCCAATATCGCGGGATTGAGTTCAGATCCCAATACCAAATGAACAACTACAACAAGTGAGAAATTGAATTGGCATAATACTGCAAAAGGATGGTTTCTTTCGAATTGACTCGATACAATCCATCATCGGTTTTCTCAATAATATGGCGCAGTGTCAGCATACGCAGGCCGGTTGAAACCGCATAATCGCGATCATCACGTGGAATGTGAGAGTAGGTGCCAAGAGATTCAAGCCTGGATATCAATTCGAAAACTTTTGACTTGAGTTCGAGTTCACCAATCGCGTCTTTATCCAATTTTAACATTGTGTAAGATACCAGTGCCACGGGCACAGCGGGAATAACCGCTCCAATGGCATCAATCAGTTTTGTACCCAGTTTCTCGATTTCTTTGAATCGTTGTTTTTCGCTCATTTTGCGAAAATTCAATTTCCTGGAATTCAGGTATTTACGTGTCGAGATCGGAGTGCCAAAACTTGCGACAGCATAGCCAGCCCGATAAAGTTGCCCCTTGAT
>JAAENI010000677.1 GCA_024224595.1 Hyphomicrobiales bacterium | reverse complement strand
CCGTTCGCCTGGACAAAACCTTTTTATGGAGCCTTCTTTTGGCCGAATTGAGATCATTCTGTCTTCATTTCCTCCTTTTCGGCTTTTTAGATTTATCCGCAGTGTTAAGGTACACGACCGGATTCTGTGGTGGGTCAAAATAACCCAAAAGGATTACACAACATGTAGTGGCCGTTTTCGATTGCATACTGTATGTGGACCAAGTTGCTATACTGGAGGCGCAATTTCATAGCAAAAAAGCGATATTTCATCCGTCGTGAAGTGCAAAACATCCAAAACCACAGAATCCGGCAGAACCAGAAAAATACATGTTTCAAAGTGATTTTTGTACTTTTATTCTGCATGGTTGCCAACATAAGTCTGGTTGCAAATGCCTCCGCTGCAAATGCCTTCGCTGCAAATGCCCCCATATGTGATGCCCAGGCCGATATACCCGTAGCGGAATGCGATGCCCTGGTTGATTTATATTACGCCACCGACGGACCGAACGGGACAAATAACAGTGGCTGGAATCTGACCGATACAACCTTGCAGTTGGGGTGGTGTGGGGTGTAGTAATGGGCATGTTGCATCCCTCCGTCTTCGCAAAGACCAGATCAGGGGCGAGATCCCGGATTTCAGCAATCTGCCGAATCTTGAAGTCCTCTATCTTAAACATAACCAGCTAAGCGGCGAGATCCCGGACCTCGCAGACACACTTTATGAAGGTGGTTTTGGTTACAACGCCCTAACCGCAGACCCATTTGGTGATGCCCCCAATCCGG
>JAAENI010000676.1 GCA_024224595.1 Hyphomicrobiales bacterium | reverse complement strand
GTATTTACCATTTGAGCGAACGCATCGACACCGATTATTTTGCGAACGAACTGGGCATAGAACAGATTGATTGGCTCGACACGCCAGAAAATATATTCAATCAAGCAAACAACTTAGATTCGCGCCCCCACTGGGATCATCTCATGGACTTTGTGGAAACCCATGACCTAAAGATTCCAGAACATTATGCCTATGTAACCACCCAAATCGACCTTTCCAACCTGATTGATTATCTGATCCTACAGATTTATTTTGCGAACAATGATTGGCCGCACAACAACGTGCTGCAATTCCGACCTCGTGTGCAAGGAGGGCAATGGCAATGGGTTTTGTGGGATTTTGAATATGGATTTGGGCATCAGCGCCACGGTTCGGTGGACAAAAATATGGTCACATATGCTTTTGAGAAGGAGCATCCAACCACAACGGGTCGATTTTCGCTGCTGTTACGCAGATTGATGCAAAACCCTGAATTTCAGGAGATGTTCGTGACACGCACGGCTGATTTGTTGAACACGGTGCTATCGCCAGAGGCGGTGGAAAGGCAGATCGACATACTGGCAACACCACTGGAAACTGCAATTGCATACGAAACCCTGCGCTGGCAGCCATTGGCAGAAGATGATTGGGCGGCACATGTGGAAGAAATGCGGGGTTTTGCTCGGAAACGGCCGTTCTTCGTGCGCCAACATTTATCAGACTATCTTCTATCTAATTTTCAAGCTGATTGAGTTAGAAAAAGCAACCTTGATACACTATCAAATAACTAGAACAACCAATCAACGTTCACCAATCACAATCTCAGTTAAAAGCAACGTACGTTCCGCAATTTCATTCCCCGCGCCATCATGCAGCGGCAACCGTTCACCGCTATCCAAATCAAATAGTCCTACGAAAAGTTGGTAACGGCCGTCTACCAAATTAGACGGTAGCGAAATCATCCATTCATCACGAATCAGCGTTCCTGGAAACCAGGCCGCCATCGGAAAACTGCCG
>JAAENI010000675.1 GCA_024224595.1 Hyphomicrobiales bacterium | reverse complement strand
TGATAAAAGCAGCCTTTGCCGAATGGCAAAAAATGGTGGGTGTGTAACATCAGTTATTAACAGTAATTTAATCTGAATCTGGCAAATTCTAATTCAGTTTGACTAATGGAATTAGAGATATGAAGCTCAGTATTGCATTTCTTGGTGTTTTATCAACGGTATTTGTTGTGGCATATTCGATGGATGCACCAACAGGAGATTATACTGGCGCTGTAAAAAAACCGATTGAGAAATCTGCAGATGCCACAGAGTGGCAATTGACCATTTCCGGCGTCGATAACCATTGTAAAGTGTCATTTACCGCACAAACCGAAAATTTTGTATCCTCTCGGGATATGAGTAATTGCATCAGTGTTTTTCCTGACCTGGATTATCTTGCCAAGATCGGTATGGATCCTAATGGAGACATAACACTTTACCACAAAAACGGCAGTAAACTGGTTGAATTCATGGAAAGTGAATCGATCCATCATGAGTCATTTTGGCCTGCCCATCCGTTGATGACACTGGTCAGAGCAGACACATTATAATAGTGAAACTCTAACCGCGTTTCGTCAATATTTGCCGAATTTCGTCAAGTTTTTTGATTTGCTGTCCTGTATTATCAAAATTATTCAGGCTTAACCAAGCTTCGAAGGCCGCCTTGCATAAAGGCCATTCATGATCAAGCATTGAAAACCATGCGGTATCGCGATTTTGTCCTTTGGTTACCAAAGCCTGACGGTGAACGCCTTCTGCGCTCATTCCATACCGGATAGCTGCGCGTTTTGATGGCTCGTTTGCATCATTGCATTTCCACTCAAAGCGACGATATTGCAATTCGTCAAAAACGTATTTTGCAAACAGATAAAATGCTTCGGTGGTGGCAGGTTTTCTGGCAATCATTGCACTCCACAAGATATGACCGATTTCGGTCACACCATTCGATGCGTCGGTTCTGAGAAACGTCTGACGGCCTGCTACTTTGCCGCTGGATTTGTCAATCACCGCAAAATATAGAGGATCAGGACTGGCCTGCGCTTTTTCCAACCAGGGTAGGAAGGCATCATAACTCGCGGGTGTCATTTCTGGTAGATAGCGAAACCGGTCATCCGCATCACTCATAGTCATTGCCTCATATAGCTGACGGCCGTGTTTTATCAGATCAAGGGGCTCGAGGCGTACAAATTGACCTTCCAGTACTTTTTTCTCAACCGGTTTTCTTCCATTCCAGTTTTTCAAATCTGTCATCAAATAATATCCGTAATTGTAATTTGCCGAATGTTAGGACATGATTTTAAACATCAACACCGAACACAATCAGGTCCTGGAAACTCAAGTATATGAACCCAATTCCGCAATCCATCAAGGCTTTTACCCGTATCGGAGAAGAAAATGCGCTAACCGTTCTGGCGCGTTCAGTTGAGTTGGCAGAACAAGGTCGAGACATTATTAATCTGGGTGTGGGGCAACCAGACTTCAAAACGCCAGAACATATTGTTGAAGCCGCCATCCGGGCTCTGCGCGATGGCCACCACGGTTATACACCCTTTAATGGAATCTTACCCTTGAGAGAAGCCGTGGCAAGGCGAACACTAACTAAGACCGGTATAGAAATCTCACCAGATAATATTATGATCATGCCTGGTGGAAAAGTGACAATGTTTGCGGCGATCATGATGATGGGGGAACCGGGAGCCGAGATCCTGTATCCTGATCCTGGATTTCCTATCTATCGTTCAATGATAGAATTTACCGGGGCTAAACCTGTTCCTGTGCCAATATTGCAAGCAAATGATTTTTCATTTAACGCCAAACAGACCTTGTCGTTGATTAACCAAAATACCCGACTTATTGTTATTAATTCACCGGCAAATCCATCTGGCGGTGTTGCGTCGCGTGGTGAAATAGAGAAATTGGTAAAAGGTCTGGAATCCCATCCACACGTGGCGATTTTATCGGATGAAATCTATGATACCTTGATTTATGACGGCCAAAATCATGTGTCACTGCTGGAATTTCCATCAATTCGAAACCAGCTAATTGTTCTCAATGGATGGTCGAAGACCTGGGCGATGACCGGTTGGCGCCTTGGGTGGTCGATCTGGCCGGATCAGTTACTCGGTGATATTCGGAAATTTGCTTTAAATGGCTGGTCTTGTGTCAACGCACCCGCTCAGTTCGCCGGGATTGCAGCAATTGATGGCCCACAGGACGATGTTGAGAAAATGCTCAAGGCATTTGATCGCCGCCGCGGTATCATTGTTGAACAGTTGAATAAATTGCCGGGATTTAGATGTTCAACTCCCAAAGGTGCGTTCTATGCGTTTCCTGACATCACACAAACCGGTTGGAAAGCGAAAGAATTTGCGACTCAGTTATTGGAAGAGAGTGGCGTTGCAATTGTCGGGGGGCCTGATTTTGGATCACTTGGTGAAGGATATGTTCGGCTTTCTTATGCAAATTCGATAGAAAATATTGAGCATGCAATTGATCGCATTGATCAATTTTTGAACAGGTAATATAGTTGACTTTTATTGGGTGGTCATGGATCACCTCGACCTTCCAGTGCCACTGCTTTTAGTAGAGCAATGCAGCTTTTACTTTCTTCCAGAGCGAGATCCATAGCTGCTTTTTTGGTGATATGAGAGCGGATTTGCTGCGTGCCAATTTGCAGATCCACGGTTACGTGTGAGGGGTCAGTTTGCCTTAAAGCGGTAATTTTGCCTACTAGCATATTTTGGATACTGATACCGTCTGGTTTCGACAGAGCAAGTGCTACATCACTGGCTTTAATCCTCAATCTTACTTGAGCGCCAATTCTCATCGCCGCAATGGGTAATTGCAGGATTTGTTCTCCAATATCGATTTGAGCCAAAGCCACATTGTTGTCAAATCCTGTGCAGACACCGTTTAGCAGACTACCTGCCTCCAGAGCGTCGCCTGATCCTCGAATATCGAGATTGCGCAACACCGATTCAATGGGGCCAAAGATGGATTGTTTTCCATTTTTTAGAACTAACAGGTAATCAGCAAGTCGGGTAATTTCATCAACTGAATGGGAAATGTAGATCATCGGTATGTCGTAGCGATCTCGAATTTGCTCCAGAAAGGGCAGAATTTCCAGTTTCCTGCTGTGATCAAGTGCTGATAGGGGCTCATCCAGCAATAGTACTGAGGGATCTGACAATAATGCTCTGCCTATGGCAACACGTTGCCGTTCTCCACCAGACAATTTGTCGGGCATGCGATCCAGTAGTTTTTCAATTCCCAAAACCTTGCAGACATCTTTGATATTTATTATGCGGCTTCGCCTGCCTGCCCAGCGTGCATAGGTGAGATTTTGACGAATGGTGAGATGCGGAAATATATTGGCCTCCTGAAGCACATATCCTACATTTCGTTTGTGAACAGGCAGGTTGATGTCGCTTGATTTATCAAACAAAGTTCTGCCTGAAATTTGAATCAAACCGCTATCGGGTGTTTCCAATCCGGCGATGAGGCGAATTAGAGAGGTTTTACCGGAACCGGAAGGGCCGAATAGCGCGGTAATGCCACGTTCAGCTTCAAAATTTACCTGCAGACTAAATTTACCAAGTTTTGCACTGATATCAATTTCAATCATCTGATTGTCCTTGAACGGGCAACAAACCGCCGGGACATCCACTCGGATACGATAATTGCTGATAGTGATAATCCCACAGTGATTAAAACAAGCACCAGGGCATCATGATCACCATCCGGGCTTTGCATTAATGCATAAACACCGAGGGAAATTGTCCGGGTTTCACCGGGAATATTGGAAACAAAAGTTATTGTTGCACCAAATTCTCCAAGTGCCTTGGCAAAGCCCAGCACAGCACCAGCAATAATACCGGGGAACGCGAGAGGCAGTGATACTGTCATAAATGCCAATAGTGGAGATGCCCCCAGGATGCTGGCATCATCAATCAGACCCTGTTCAATATTTTCAAAAGCCAGTTTGATCGGACGGATAATCAGAGGAAATGCAACAATACCGGCGGCCAAAGCGGCGCCAGTCCACTTAAATCCAAGATCAAGCCCAAGGTAATTTGACAAAAATACACCGGCAATTCCTTTTGGGCCGAAGAATTCCAGCAAAATAAATCCGGTGACAACCGGCGGTAGAACCAGCGGAATATAGATGAGTGCGTTGAGCAGCCAATGTCCGAAAAACTTCCATCTCGCCAATGCATAACCCAAAATAATTGCGAGAGGCGTTGCAAAGATAATTGCTACGCCTGCAATTTTCAAAGATAGCAAAATGATGGATATCAGCTGTTCATCAATCATCTGAACCCGCCGTGAAACCAAATTGTTTGAAAATATCCCGAGCTGGTTTTGATGTCAGATAATCCATGAACTCAGTTGCCTTTATGTCAGTTGGCTTTATGGTGGTTGTCACCAGGCCTGCCGGATAAAGTATTTTGTCATGACTGCTTTCTTTAAAAATGTGGGCGATTTTAACACGAGGTTCAATTTTTGCATCTGAGAAATAGACAATCGCTGCGTTGACATCCTGACGAGCCACCAGTGATAGTGAAACACGGACATTTTCATTATACACAATTTTCCCCGATAACTTGTGCCAAAGCCCAAGTGTTTCTAATGCCTGTTTGCCATATCTGCCGGCTGGAACTGAGCGGGTTTCAGCCATGGCGATGCGCCCGGCATCTAGTATTTTTCCGATCTTCACAGGTGTGGCAGTTTCGGCATCTGCCAGACCTGCATTGTTAGACACTGCAACCACCAAGCGATTTCCTGCAATCACCTGGATTGTTTCACTGCGGATTGTGCCATTGCCGCGTAGCCAACCCATCCACTTTGTATCAGCAGAGACAAAGATATCTGCTGGAGCACCCGCTTCAATTTGCCTGGCGAGCGTGCCAGAAGCGGCGAAAGAAAATACAATCGTACAATGACATTGCTGTTCAAATTCTGTGCCCGCTTTCTCCAATACATTTTTCAGACTTGCTGCTGCAAACACAAGCAGGCGTGATTGTGCAAATGCCGACGGTTGTGACGTTATGCTCAATAGTAGAACAATAGTAGCGATACGAACCATAAAGTTTAGCTCATAAGGGCGGCAGCTTCGCTCGCCAATCTGGTGATTGCTTCCCAATCCCCCGCTTCAATCAGGGAAGAGGGGGCAACCCACGAGCCGCCTACGCATAATACGTTTGGGAGTTTTAGATAGTCACTGGCATTGTTGGCATTGATACCGCCAGTTGGGCAAAAGTTGAATTGTGGCAATGGCGCACCGATTGACTTCAAATAAGATGGCCCACCTGCCGGGCCTGCAGGAAAAAACTTCAAATGAGTATAACCTATCTCACCCAAATGCATGGCTTCGCTGGCACTTGATATACCTGGTAAAAGAGGTAGGGGAGAATCATCTGCTGCGGCAAGCAATTGTGGTGCAAAGCCGGGTGACACCATGAAATGGCCCCCTGCTTTTTCCACCGCTTTTACATGATCCGGGGTAATTACAGTTCCAGCGCCAACAATTGCGCCTTCAACCTCGTTGGCAATTTTTTCAATCGCGTCGATAGCATTGGGTGTGCGCAATGTTACTTCAATCGAGGTCAATCCACCGGCAACCAATGCCCTGGCTAACTGCACGGCGTTTTCCACATCGTTGACGGTAATGACCGGTATTACTGGAGCCACCGTCATCACATTTCGGGTAATTTCATTTTTTTTCATAAGTATCTCTTAAAAAAAGGGAATTAGTCCTAGCGTCTGTTCAAGAATAAAATATCTGATTCAACACATGCCACATAATGGTAATGATGATAACTATGAATCTTTGATTGCAATTACCAGGTCCATTACATTGGTTCCTGTCGGGCCGGTAACAAAAAGGTTATCGCACTGTTCCAGATAGGTCCCTGCATTAGCCTGATCAAGAGCCATCTGGGCACCTTCACATTGGCTAAACATTGCTCCATCTGCAAATCCACCGGCAGCATTATGTGGTCCATCACTGCCATCTGTTCCTGCTACCAGAATTTCTATCTCATCGTTACCATCAATAAGCTTTGATAATAACAGGGCCAGTTGCTGATTGCGCCCGCCACGGCCGGGGTTTTCTGGTAAAACCACTGTTGGTTCACCGCCAAATATGTATATTCCATTGTTGCCATTGCTTATTTGGCTCAATATACGCTCTGCAGCATCAGTCACATCACCGTAAACCGATTCTGAATCATGACACACTTCAAACCCGAGCATGCCTGCTTTTGTGCCACTGGCCTGTCTGGCAATTTCATTGCTGGCGACAATATGTGTTTGCCGTTCAGTTCCAACTGGCAGTTTGTCAGTTATCCCAATTCCTGACCCAATAACATCAATGCTGTCACCCTCGACGTCACTGATGGCCAATACGGTTACTTTCCTGCCGCGAAAACCAGCCAGCAACCTGCCATTCTTTATGAGTGATATCTCTTTTCTTTTCGCATTGATATCTTCAATTTTTTCACCTTTAGCCAGCATTTGACTGGTGATTTTTTGTAGATCGTCCAAATTGATTTCATCGGGCAATAATTCGGCAAGTGCAGACGCGCCGCCAGATACCAGCAATAACAGATGGTCGTGGGGTGCCAGAGATTGAACAAAATCCGTCAATTCCCTGCCGGCGCTGATACTGTTTTGATCAGGCAGGGGATGTCCGGCTTCTATCACTTTCAGGGTTCCATCATTTTGATACTCTTCAATACGTTCCTGATTGACCCTGTGATGACAAATCACATGGTCATATTTGGTAACCAGAAGCGAATTTGTACTATATCCGGCAAAAGAAAGGGCGGCCTCGATCATAGGCGTGGCAGCCTTGCCTACAGCAATGATAGCGTCCGGGTTGGAAATACTGTAGTTTTCGATTGCACTGATAACTGCTGCATGTCCGCTCACCCTCTCCACGCCCGCCCGCCAAATCAATTCCAATGCACTGCGATGTTTCACATAGGTCTCCGTTGAACAATTACAGTTTAGTTGCCCATATTGACATTTGACTTAAACTGTTTAGGACGACACTGCATCAATATTCTTGGTAGATATTAAACTGAGTACAGATGCTGTTGTTGTTGAGGATTGTTTACGTGAATTTGGAGTATTCATATTTGGAGCAAGTTTGCAACGTGGCGTTTGTCGCGCCTGATCTTTGCTGCAAAAAACAAACCTCCACCTTGATAAAAACGACAAAGATCAAATCGACGGTCTGACCCCTCTCACGTTCCAATTTATGCTCCCATGGACCGTGATGCGAGGTTCAGGCAAAGCTCAAGTCATCGGGCCTGTTTGTTTAGGCAATTGTGGAGAGCAGGAAATTACCTGATGGTCAGGTCAAAGAAGAGAAAATTATGGGTTATAAAATTGCAATAGTAGGCGCCACCGGAAATGTTGGCCAGGAAATGTTGAATATTTTGGATGAACGTGAATTTCCCGCAGATATGGTTGTAGCTCTTGCTTCGCGCCGTTCACAGGGGAAGGAAATTTCATTCGGAGATAAAACTCTCAAAGTTAAATTTCTTGATACTTATGATTTCTCTGACACAGACATCGCATTGATGTCCGCGGGCGGTAGCATTTCCAAGGAATGGGCACCAAAAATCGCTGCACAGGGATGTATTGTGATCGACAATTCGTCGGCTTGGCGCTATGACGCAGACGTGCCTCTGGTTGTGCCGGAAGTAAATCCGGACGCAATCGATAATTACACGTGCAGAAATATTATCGCCAACCCCAATTGTTCGACTGCTCAATTGGTTGTTGCGCTGAAGCCCCTGCATGATGTTGCAAGGATCAAGCGCATTGTTGTTTCCACCTACCAGTCCGTATCCGGGGCAGGCAAAGAGGGAATGGATGAGTTGTTCAATCAAACAAGGGCCGTATTTGTTGCCGATCCCGTTGAAGCGACCAAATTCACCAAACGTATTGCCTTCAACGTAATTCCCCATATCGATGAATTCATGGAAGATGGTTATACCAAGGAAGAATGGAAGGTATTGGCTGAAACAAAGAAAATGCTTGATAAAAATATCAAGGTAACGTGTACCGCTGTTCGGGTTCCGGTTTTTGTTTCCCATTCAGAAGCAGTAAATATCGAATTTGAACAGGAAATGCTGCCTGAACAAGCGCGTGAAATATTGCGGGACGCGCCGGGATGCCTAGTGGTGGATAAACCGGAAGATGGCGGCTACGTTACACCTTATGAAGCTGCAGGTGATGATGCTACCTATATTTCGCGAATTCGCGAAGATATCACTGTGGAGCATGGCCTAAACATTTGGGTTGTCAGCGATAATCTCAGAAAAGGTGCAGCGCTTAATACAATTCAAATTGCTGAGCTTTTGATCGAACGCGGTCATTTGACAGAAAGTAGCGCAGCCTAAATTAGATTTGAATTTCCTTGACAAATACACTTTATTATTTAACTGTATTGTTAATTAAAAGAGATTATTGTGCAAAACACTATTATGACGACGATGGCTGCGTTAGGTGATCCAACACGGTTTGCCATCGTTGAACGATTGCTAAGGGAAGGGGAAGTATCAGCAGGTGATCTGGCTGGACCCTTCTCGGTGTCAAAACCGGCGATTTCCCGGCATTTGAAAGTTCTTGAAAATGCGGAATTAATTGAGCGCAGAACAAAAGCCCAATTCCATGTATTTCGTGCGCGTGCGGATACGTTCAAAAAAATGGATAGCTGGCTGGGAAAGTACCGTAAATTCTGGGAAGCTTCTTTCGACTGTCTTGAGGAGGTTTTGAAGGAAACGCCCGATCCAACAAATCGGTAATATAATCCTACAGGTGATGGGGAAATCTAATGAGTGTCGAATTAACCGCCAACGAAGATACAACGCTGGTAATCGAACGCAAGTTTAAAACCAGTCTCGAGCGCTTGTATGAAGCCTGGACTAATCCTGAAATCCTGCAAAAATGGTGGGGCCCTGAAGGAGTTACAATTCCCACGCTTGACCTTGATGTGCGCGAAGGCGGCGATTGGATTACGACGTTTCATTCAGATCAGATGGGGGAGCGTATTGTTAGTGGCAGATATCTAACCCTTGATCCGCCAAACCGGCTGGTTTTTACCTGGGGTTGGATCGACAACGGCATACGAGGTCATGAGACTACGGTTGAGATTGTATTACTTGAAGTTGGAGACAGTACAATTATGACGCTTACCCAAAATACATTTTCAGAAATGGAACATCGCGACAATCACCGATTTGGTTGGGATTCGTCATTCAATAAATTGGAATTAACTCTGGGATAGAACATATCAAAAGTATCGAGATTTAATGATCGCCCTCGGCATTTTCACTTGTTTCCTGTGACAGGTGGTTCGGATAGAGATGGATTTTGTCGGCTTACAGATGTTGTTTTATTGAAAACAGATTAATCATAAATAAATCAGGTAGTTATTTGCTCATTTGAAAATGAATTTGGTTTGCTATTGACTTTCCCAAGACATCGCCGGAAACATATGCCAAAAACTATATATGTTTGGAGATGCAGTTGTGATCGAAAATTGGCGTGAAATTGTTTTGGCCAATCCGGATTTTCATATCAGCGTATGGGGATTAATTATCGGATTGATCTTCGGGTTTGTTGTAAATCGTACTAACTATTGTGCGATGGGAGCAATCTCTGATATCGAAAATTTCGGTGACTACCGTCGTTTTCGTTCCTGGATAATGGCAGCTGCAGTTGCCATGATTGGCGCCTGGATCATTCAATCGCTTGAAGTATTGGATCTTTCTTCTTCAATCTACCTGACCACCAATTTTAATATTGTGGCAAGTATTGTTGGCGGATTGATGTTTGGTTATGGTATGGTTTTTGCAGGGGGATGCGTCACCAAAAATATCGTGCGATTTGGTGGTGGCGATCTACGTTCTGCTATCAATCTGGTTATTGTTGGTATTTTTGCCTATATGACGATTGGTGGTATTTTGGGATTGGTGCGAACCTCGGCTTTTAACCCGTTTGTTATTGACCTCGCCGCAAAAGATCTGGAATCCCAAAGCATCGGTTCGCTTTTGTCTATGTTTACCGGGGGCGATGTTGAGCAAACCAATTTAATTGCAATGATCGTTATCGCGCTGGTTGTATTGATCTGGTGTTTCAAAGATAAGGGTTTTCGTTACTCACCCACGCATATTGCTTCGGGATTTTTGATAGGACTGTGTGTTATTGCGGCCTGGTTTCTGACGGGTCTTGCTTCAGATGATCTTGCCGAAGTAATTGTCCCTGTATCTTCGGTCACGTTTGTTCGCCCCACTGGTGACACGCTGGAATATCTGATGCGCTTTACTGCATTGGGAGCGCCTTCAATTGGTGTAGTGATTTTTGTTGGTACTTTAACAGGCTCATTTATCGCAGCCTTGACAATGAAGCGATTCAGGTTATCAACCTTTGCCGGACCACGCGACACAACGCGTAATTTGCTCGGAGCTGCATTAATGGGAATAGGCGGTGTTTTGGCGCTGGGTTGTACGGTGGGCCAAGCGATCACCGGGGTATCGACGCTCGCTGTTGGATCAATGATCGTCTTTGCTGCGATTGTTGGTGGGTGTTTTATTGGCCTCAAACATTTGAATTCCATATTGATGGCTGAGGTTTAATCGGTATAAGTAGTATTCTTCAATCCTGCTGAAATCGGATAAATTGTGCGCAAATCGTTTGAAGAGCTCGACTATCGACCCACGCCTATTGGTGCATTGAGTTTGCGTCGAAGAGTTGAGCCCAAAACCCAGCGTGAGGTTTTCGAAATAAAGCTTGGCGAAGAATTTCTGATGTCGAGCATGTTTACGTTTTCAGAAGAGGCTTTGGCCAATCTGGCTTTGGCGCATCTGGTTGATGAAAATATTGAAAATCAAAATCTGAATATTGTTGTCGGTGGTCTGGGGCTGGGTTATACGGCTCGAAGTGTATTGCAGCATAAAAATGTTGGGTCTCTGGTGGTAGTTGATGCCTTGGAGGCGGTGATTGACTGGCATGAATCAGGACTATTGCCACTTGGGTTGGAATTGACGAATGACCCGCGTTGTGAATTCAGGCATGCAGATTTTTTCGCTTTGGCGACTTCCGAAAATGGATTCGGAAAAAAGCTTGATGCAATATTGGTTGATATAGATCATTCGCCAGATTTCCACCTGAATGAAGCCAATGCAGATTTTTATCATTTCGATGGTTTGACCAAAATGGCCAAGCATCTCAAACCCGGTGGAGTATTTGCACTGTGGTCAGATGAGTTGCCTGACGAAGAGTTTTGCCAACGTCTTGATGATGTGTTTGACAAAGCGTGGGTTGAACCTGTGACATTTTTTAATCCGCTGCTTGAACGTGATTTTACCCAGAGTGTCTATCTGGCCATAACCTTGAACGTCAACAGGTCCTAGGAATCCCCAATGAAATGCCCGGTATGCCTAGGTCCGCAAACCACTGAATTTATGGAGGATGGAGAACGTAAGTATTGGTGCTGTGGGCGTTGTGAAGCGCGTTTCATGGATCCCGATAACCACTTGTCCAGTCAGGATGAACACGACCATTATTTGCTGCACGAAAATAATATGGAGGATTTGAGATACAGAACGTTTCTTGGGAAGCTGGCAAATCCTCTTTTAAGAAAATTGAAACCCGCCTCAAGTGGTTTGGATTATGGCTGTGGCCCCGGTCCTGCATTGGCTGCAATGATGCGTGAAGCGGGTCATAACATGGAGCTATTTGATCCGTATTTCCACAACGATGGGCAACTTTTGACTCAAACCTATGATTTTGTCACCTGCAGCGAAACAGCCGAGCATTTCTATCGGCCATGGGAAGAGTTCTGTCGGCTGAATTCGTTGCTAAAAGAAGGTGCATGGCTGGCAATCATGACCTGTTTTCAAACTGATGACGATGTGTTCGCAAACTGGTATTATCGTCGCGATCCAACCCATGTAGTTTTTTATCGCGAAGCGACATTTGTATGGTTGGCAAAACATTTTGGATGGGGTTGTGAATTTCCGATAAAAGATGTCGCTTTGATGCGCAAAACAGGAGTGATCCCGGCAATTGATCTGAACTGACGGACACCTGGCTATCAAGCGATGGACCGGGGGAATACGATCGATATTTATGTGGCTAATTCATAGTATTGTTGGGTTCAAATTAAACCAGGGAGAAACTACTGTTTGGTGGGTGATTGAAATTCCTGGCCAATTATTGGTCGGTCAAACCAAATTGCAGTAAAATCCACTCACTTCAGGCGTTGTCGAGCCTCAGTAGGCAATTTTTGATTATTCCATATCCGTCATATTTGAGAAATATGCGAAACGGTTCTTGACTGTATCTGCAAAATTGGCGTTCTATACGGCAAGCAGTTTTAAAACTGTCGCAAATGTTGGGTATGGAACAAATTGGCAAATGCCAATCAATTCAACGGCAAACAACTAAACCTCCGGGAGGGGAATTTATGAGACGTATTTTATTAAGCAGTGTCGCACTGTTTGCGCTGACGTTGAGCGCACAGGCTGGCGATTGTCCCGCGCTCACCGTGAAAGACGGAATGGGCATTGCAGCGGGAGCTTATCCGCAGCAATTTGATCTGGCTGAAATCCAGGAAACAGGCAATTGTACAATATCTTTCCAGGAAAATCCTGCAATTGGCACTCTTAACGGGAAGATTCGTGGCAATCCTGCAATGCCAGCTTTGGCTGACAGGCTTCCTGCAGAACCATTGGTTGTTGCTCCCTATGACATGATTGGTAAATATGGCGGCACATTAGACGTGCTTTCAAATGCAACGGAAGCGGGTACTTCTGATTTTCTTTCTACCCGTCATGTCAATCTGGTCCGCTATGCAGACGATCTGCAAACCATTGTACCAATGGTGGCAAAATCATGGTCATGGAATGATGATTTTACGCAATTGACATTCAAACTTCGCAAAGGCCATAAATGGTCTGATGGCGCACCATTTACTTCTGCAGATGTAAAATTCTGGTACGATAATCTGGCACTTGATTCCAAAGTAATTGAAAAACCAAAAGATTATGTGCTGGTTGGTGGCAAGCCAATGACTGTGGATGCGGTAGATGCCGAAACAGTTGTATTCAACCTGCCATCTCCCAAACCCGGTCTTTTGGCTCACTTTGCGACTTCCTTCGCACAGGGTTTTCAGCCAAAGCATTTCCTCGGGAAATTCCATCCGGATATCAATTCAGACGCTGACAAAGTGGCTAAAGAAGCAGGATTTGAAAATGGTCTTGCGGTTATCAAAGCCTATTTTGGTAACTCGGACTGGACGGATACACCTTCTCCCCTGCTGAACAGCCCGGATAAAGTTGCGAAATTGCCAGCGGATGTGATGCCTACACTGGAAAGTTACATCACGATTTCTGATACAACTGAGGGTCGCCACTATGTTGCCAACCCTTATTTCTTCATGGTCGATACTGCAGGCAATCAGTTGCCGTATATCAATGAGCAGGACGAAGTCTATATCAATGATAATGAAGTACGTATCCTGAAGCTGGTTAACTCTGAAGTCGATTACAAGTCGCAGTCCCTGCAGCTTGCTTCTTCTCCACTTCTGCTGGAAAATCAGGAAAAAGGTAAATTTACCGTTGAACTGAAGCCAGACATCACGATGCCGGCATTTTCTTTTAATCTGACTTCTGCCGATGCTGAAAAACGTAAGGTGTTTGGTGATCTGAAATTCCGTCAGGCTATGTCAGTTGCCATTAATCGCGCGGAAATCAACGAAGTTGCATTCTTTGGTTTAGGTAAACCTCAGCAGTATATCGGCTTTTCTCCTGCTCCTGATTTTGTTGATCCAAAATGGGCCAGCCATTTTGCACAATTTGATCCTGATATGGCCAAGAAACTGCTTGATGAAATTGGCATGGTTGACAAAGACGGCGATGGATTTCGTGAATTGCCAAATGGCGACAAAATCGTCCTGAACATGCAGTTTGCTACTCAGGGTATTGCCGGTCAGGTTGTTGAACTTGTAGGCCAGCATTGGTCTAGTGTTGGTGTTCAAACTGTGGTGAAGGAAGTCACCCCGGATGAATATCGCTCTGCCCAGTCTTCGAATGCGCTTGATGTTGGCATGTGGAAGAAAAGCCAACCGGTAGCGATTGTGCTGGGTAACAATGAACTATGGGTGCCACCTTTTGAAAACTATTTTGGTCACCGCACCGGTATGCTGTGGGCCGAATATGTGGATTCCAAAGGTGCATCTGGTGTAAAACCACCAGAGTTTGTTGATCAATTGATTGCAGACATCAATGCGTTCCAGTCTGCACCATCAGGTACGGATGAATCCAATAAATTGGGCGCCCGCATGGTGGAAAACATGACTTCCAACCTGTTGTTCCTGGGTACAGTGATGGCACCGGCTCCGATTTATCACCGGAATGCTTTGAAAAACTTCACATCGTTCACGACGGCATCTTACGAATATTATCGTACGCTTCCTTATCGTCCGCAACAATGGTTCCTGGACGAATAGGCCTGCATATGTGAACGACTAAAAATTCAGGACCGGGTAAAAACATCCGGTCCTGAGCAAATGCAAAAATTGAATACCTAACTCAGTTGGCATTTGCGCATTTTTAGCTTTGGGGAGAAGCATGGGAAAATTTCTTCAATTTACATTGATGCGTGCATTCATGTCAGTTTTTACGCTGCTCACGGTATCGCTAATCGTTTTTACGCTGATGGAACTGGTTCCCGGAAACTGCGCGGAACGCTATCTGGCTTTCAAGAACACCCAGGGCTCGCAAATTACAGTTGCTGATATTAAAGCAGAAGAACGACGCCTGGGGCTGGACAGACCCTTTCTGATTCGTTGGGGCAGTTGGGTTGGCAATGTGACATTTAAAGGCGAATTCGGTGACAGTTGTATTTTGCGCCTGAATATCAACCAGCTTCTTTCCGACAAATTCTGGATATCTCTGACACTATGTATGGTTGCTTTGATCGCTGCTTATTTGATCGCAATTCCAATCGGCATCATCTCAGCGTCATCCACAAGTGCTCTGGCAAACAATACCCTGCGCTTTGTAAGTTATCTGGGACTGGCACTGCCAAACTTTCTGCTTGCACTGATCATAATGTTGGCGTCAACGGTCTGGTTTGGGGACTCGCTGACGGGTCTTTTTTCAAAAGAATTCAGAGATGCGGCGTGGTCGTGGGCAAGATTTCAGGATTTCATTTCACGTGCCTGGTTGCCCATATTTATTCTCGGCTGGTCGGCAACGGCATTTGCATTGCAGACCGTACGGGCTTTGATGCTTGATGAAAACGGCAAACTATATGTCACTGCGGCGCGTGCACGCGGATTATATGGGCGAAGATGATTGTGGCGATATCCGGCGCGTCACGCTTTGGGACCAGTGATCAATTCACTGGGATTTGATCTGAACAGAATATTCAACGAGCTACCGGTTGTTGCCCTGGTGCTGACTTTGACAGAAGCGGGAGCATTGCTGATCGAGGCATTGGCACGCTCAAATGATCAGCAATTGGCGGGGGCAATTATCTTCCTGTTGACCGGTTCCATTGTGTTCGTAAACTTTGTCACTGATATCATGCTGGCACTGATGGACCCACGAATTAGAAAAGGGTTGATAGGATAATGAGTACAACCGCGACACAAAGTCTTGAAGACCAGAAACTCAAAGAAGCTTATTTTACCGCCTCACAGGGTCAGTTAATATGGACAAGATTTAAGGGCAATCGCACGGCGATGATTGCCGCCTGGGTGTTGGTCGTCCTGATATTGATGGGATTTTTTGCACCATTCCTTTCTCCCTATGATCCAACCATCGCCGGACGGGATAAGGAGTATGAAAACGGCGCCCCGCAAATACCAAAATTTTGGGATGAGAATGGGTTTTCTGCGCGCCCGTTTCTCTACACTCTGGAACGGCAACGCTCAATCAAGACTAATTTTCGATGGGTGACGACTGAAAACAGGGAAAAACGCCGTTATCTGGAATTATTTGTCAAAGACTGGGAATATGCATATTTCAAAATAAACTGGGATTTGCCAGGTGATATTTTTGATATTGATTTTCGTGGTATTAAATTTAGCACCCATTTATTTGGTATGAATGAGGGTGGAATACATTTGTTTGGAACTGATGGTTCAGGCAAGGATATTTTTGGGCGCACCCTGCATGCAATTTATACATCCCTTGCGGTTGGTGCTCTGGGTGTATTTATCTCATTTGTATTGGCTTTGATTATTGGCGGCGTTGCCGGTTATTTTGGGGGTATGGTCGATTCAATACTGCAAATGATTACCGACGCGGTACGTACTATACCGGCAATTCCATTGTTTATGGCGATGGCTGCATTTATTCCGGATGAATGGAGTTCGGAAACGCGTTTCTTTTTCATATCGATTGTTTTGGGGCTGGTCGGTTGGCCAACCTTAGCGCGGCGAATACGAACCCATTTGCTGACAGAGCGAAGTCAGGAATATGTATTGGCTGCAGAACTCAGTGGAGCCTCTGCAAGCCATATTATCCGACGACACTTGTTGCCGAGTTTCACCAGCTATATCATCGTGGATTTGATGATTTCGTTTCCCTATATGGTGCGCACAGAGACTGCGTTGAGTTTTGTTGGTCTGGGCTTGAAAGATCCAGTGAATTCATTGGGGGCATTGATGCAGAATGTATCCAAAGCGGACGTATTGTTGAATTACCAATGGTACTTCATACCGGTACTCTTTTTCATTGCGTTCGTTCTGGCATTTGTGTTTGTCGGTGACGGTTTGCGTGACGCGGCCGATCCATATTCGAGTGCAAAAAAATGACCTTACTAAAAGTTGAAAAACTGACGCTGCAGTTCGATACGGACGAAGGCAGAATTACCGCGGTGAATAACGTTTCGTTTGAGCTTGAAGCCGGTGAAGTGATGGGACTGGTCGGCGAATCGGGATCCGGTAAATCGGTTACTGCCAAGGCGTTGATGCAACTTAATCCTGGAAATGCCGTCTACGGTCCGGAGAGCAAAATTACACTGACTCTTGAAGATGGAACAGTTGATGTTCTGTCGCTTAAGAGAGAACGTGATATGCAAGTAATACGCGGTGGCGCCGTTTCGATGATTTTTCAGGAACCGATGGCAAGTTTTGCACCGGCGATCACAATTGGCGACCAAATGGTTGAGCAATTGATGTTGCACACCAAAATGACGAAGAAAGAGGCTGCAAGGGTCTCGATTGAAATGCTTGATCGGGTTGGTATTTCTGATGCGTCGAGCCGGTTCAAACAATATGCTTTTGAGTTGTCTGGCGGCATGCGTCAGCGGGCGATGATTGCGATGGCATTATCTACCAATCCAAAACTATTGATTGCAGATGAGCCAACCACCGCTCTTGATGTTACCATTCAGGCTCAGGTTATCGATTTGATGAAAGATCTGGTAGCAGATTTTGGTATGGGAATTATATTTATTACCCATGATCTGGGTGTGATTGCACAAACCGCTGATAAAGTTGCGGTGATGTATCTGGGTAATATTGTTGAACAGGGTTTGGTTCGCGATGTTATTCGTGATCCCGCTCATCCTTATACGCGAGGCCTTCTCGATGCCTTACCAAGTTTGGATGATCTGGATGCGCCTCTGATACCGGTTCCGGGCGATATTCCCAGCCCGCTTGAACGACCTCAGGGTTGCGTTTTTCATACCCGTTGTTCTGTGGCTGAAGCGCGATGTAGTGAATCAGTTCCGCAAATGACAACGTTGGACAAAGAGCACGCCTGTGCCTGTTTTGTAGAAGTTGATAAACGGGGGGCAGCATGAGCGAAGAACCGATAATTTCGGCGAAGGGTCTGTCGGTGGATTTTCAAATCAGCGGGGGTCTGCTGACCAAGAATGTCTATTTGCGGGCTGTCAACAACGTCAATCTTAATATCCCAAAAGGTTCCTTTTATGGGCTGGTTGGTGAAAGTGGCTCTGGTAAAACTACACTGGGCCGTGCATTTCTGAAAGCCGTCAATATTAGTGATGGCGAAGTGAAGTATTGCGATGAGGAAGTAGAATACGATTTGAAAACATTGCAAAAAAAGCAATTGAAAGATTATCGAAAACGCGCGCAGTTGATTTTTCAGGATCCCTATGCGGCACTTAGCCCGCGCATGACTGTTCGCGATATTATTGCGGAACCGCTTGAGGTCATGGGGCTGACATCGACACGCGAAGAGACGGATGAAAGGGTGCGAGAAATCGCCGCCAAATGCAGGCTTAATCTTGAACACCTGCGCCGTTTTCCCCACGCATTTTCCGGGGGTCAGCGCCAGCGTATATCGATAGCCAGGGCATTGGTATCGAGTCCGAATTTTGTCGTCGCTGATGAAAGTGTTGCAGCACTTGATGTTTCAATACAGGCGGATATTCTCAATCTTCTAAAAGATCTGCAAACAGAACTTGGTCTGACCTATTTGTTTATCAGTCATGATCTGTCAGTTGTTGCACATATCTGTGATCATGTGGCGGTGATGTATCTGGGCCGTCTGGTGGAATCAGCACCTACTCGTGTTTTGTTTGATGCGCCACGCCACCCATATACCAAAGCCCTTTTGTCAGCCATTCCTTCACTGGATCCTGATGATAAAGGCAATACTTTAAAGCTGGAGGGTGAAATACCATCGCCAACCAACCCACCACCAGGGTGTAAATTTAACACGAGGTGTGTTCATGCAATTGATATTTGCAGAAACGAAGAACCCAAACTCGAGCATACGGGTGATAGACATGAAGTCGCCTGCCACCATTGGAGTGAGCTATTTGAAACCTGATAGCAATTACTTTGTTTGATAAGTTTTACGATTTGAATTTAGCGTGTTCAGCTAAAACCTGATTGAATAATCAATACAATTTGACAGGCATGGGAGACAGAATTGCATCTCGGATTAATTGGCGGCATTGGCCCTGCTGCCACGGAGTATTATTATCGAGGGTTGGTGAAGGCTCATGTATTCGCGGGCAGGAAACTGGAACTGACTATCGTTCATGCAGACGCCCAATCCTTACTTCAAAATCTGGAACTGGGTGCAGCACAAAAACAGGCGAATATATTCCTCAATTATGTAAAAAGATTGGAAGCGGCCGGTGCAGATGCTGCTGTTGTCACTTCCTTGGCGGGGCACTTTTGTGTGAGGGAGTTGGCTGATATATCTCCATTGCCGATAATTGATGCCCTTCCGGTAATAGACAGTTATCTTAAAAGCGAGAATATCACCCGCGTTGGATTACTGGGTACACAAGGTGTAATGGAATCCCATCTTTATCATGGGGTGACATCGGTTGAACTTGTTTTGCCACAAGGTGATGATCTGAAAAACGTTCATGAAAACTATATTGCCATGGCAATATCGGGAAAAGTCACCGCGCAACAGAAAGAATTTTTCCACCTTGTTGCAAATCGCATTTGCAAACAGCAGGGCGCTGATGCAATTGCTCTGGCGGGAACGGACCTGTTTCTTGCTTTTGACAATGCCGATTTCGAATTTCGAGTGATCGATTGTGCGCAAGTGCACGTCAATGCCCTGGTTGAAGCTTCATTTGCTTAGTGTCCGGAGTTATGCATTGTATCGCTCAAGTTTCACAATGACGCCGATGAACCGAAATTTCACGCCGTTTTGTAAGTTTTCCTGACTGGTTTCAGGTCCGTTAATCCGGGTGCAGTTTACGCAAATGTCCGATTGACCTACACACTGATTGAGACTGCCAAACTCAATGCGTTGATCCCCAGGCATGGCTCATTGATGTTCTCACCCGTATTGACGAGTTGCTGCCGTGGAATTACGTTGCGGTTAAGTGACCATACCGGCGCTTACAATGAAAAGACAACCGATGCACCTGCAAAACCAAAGTGAGGTAAAAGTTTGATATGGAAAATACTTTTAAGAAGATGATTGTTGAGCATGATGATCACCCAGTCATGTGCCTGGAAATCATCGATGACGCGGGTAACATAACTGACGTCAAAGCGAGAGCTGTTAATATCAAACACGAATCTGTTGGAGATATCTTAATAACAGCTTCGCCTGAAATGGAGGATGGAATATTTCGAGTTGCAGCCTGTGGCGTCCCCGGTGAGAATAATTGGGGCAGACTGATGACTTATCACAGTTGCGCAAATAACATGGAAATTGATATCAAACTCATAAAACATAGTGAAACAAAACCGGATGAATCCAAATAACACCTGCGAAGTGCAGTTGGCTGATAGTCCCAACCGTCAAGTAAGGAGTTTTACAATGAACACAAGTACCAAACATAACTTTATCAGTACACAAATAAGTGGTACGAGTAGATCACATTTTCAACGGCTCAGAGTATTCGGTTCAGCTTTTTTTACTGGCTGTTGAGAACCAGGCAACCATCCTGCAGGTGTCTCAGTACACGTTGAACTATCGCGTTCATCGTTTGGATCGGAAGGAAAGCAAATGAAAATCACACATCTTGTTCACGCAATCGCAGCAACCTTTTTACTGCTCACGCTGGGCGGTGT
>JAAENI010000674.1 GCA_024224595.1 Hyphomicrobiales bacterium | reverse complement strand
GTTCAGGTGCATGGGCAAGCGGGCCAGAGGATATTGCCCCGGATGAATATCAATGGGGATATAACCGCATGTTGACCGTTGACGGGTTGTTTGGAGCCGGTGATACGCTTGGCGGAACTGCTCACGCATTCTCCTCGGGTTCATTTACCGAAGGTCGTATTGCTGCAAAATCTGCAGTTAAATACATTAGGGATTTGGGCACCAACAAGATTGAAGTTTCGGAAAAACAGTATGAAGATCTGAAAGTAAAAATCTTTCAACCGCTGGATAACTATAAAATTGGCCGTAACGAAATCACCGGCGGGACGGTTTCGCCAAGTTATATTCTGCCAATCCATGGATTGCAGCGACTTGAAAAAATCATGGATGAATATGTTGGTGGTATCAGTGTCAACTACATGACAAATGAACCATTGCTCCTTCGCGGTATTCATTTGCTGGATACACTTGAGGAAGATCTCGATAAAGTCGGTGCTGAAGATTTGCACCAGTTGATGCGCACATGGGAGTTGAAACATCGCCTGCGTACTTCGCAATCAGTGGCTCAGCATACCCTGTACCGTAAGGAAACGCGTTGGCCAGGTTACTATTATCGCGGTGATCACATGAAACTGGATGATGAGAACTGGCATTGCCTGACGCTTTCACAACGTGATCGGGAATCCGGTGAATGGACGATGGAAAAAGCGCCAGTCTATCATATCGTCGATTAAAAGGAATCAGCGGGGCGATCTCCCGATCGCCCTGCCTTTTTTACCAGGCATCTCTACCGATCGAGATAATAGAACTAAGCCACCTGGTTTACATCACCAAAAATTCTTCAATTGTGCCAGTCATATTGGCGGCGTGATAATTCTGTATCACTTTTTCTCCACTTCAGCGTTTCTGGAAAAGCCATGAAAGTGGTGAATTCACAAATATGGTAATAGTAGGCAAGAGTTAGTTGGAAGCGGCAAGAAACAACCATGATGACCAATAAGACTGAGAGTAATTCCGATAAATTCAGCAATTCCACCGAACTGGGCATTCTATACAAACTTGAACTCGAAGCGGTCGGTGAATGCCTGAACGCCGATCCTAAAGATCTGGTGCAATTGCTTGGCTATATTCATGCCAATCAGGTGCCACGTCGAAGGGTTTGCGGTATGTTAAAAATTGCTGTTTCAAGCCTGGAACAATTGCGTGAATGCCAAACTGACCTTTTCCATCTCAAAGACATGAAACCAGAATTTTATACACTATGCGAGAAGGTGAAACAGACTTTAGAGACGGGTGAAAATTTTTCCTTAACCGGAGTCAGGCAGGCGCTGACAGATATTTGCACATATTGCATTGAACATAGCTGTAAAGCAGAAACCATTGCGCGTATTCTTGGTGCCCAAGCGCTTGCTTCTATAGTCGGGCAGAATTTTGAACGCGCTGCTGAATTATATGAAAAAGCCGCATCGGCACCCAGGTTGGATTTATCCTCCCAATGGCAATACCAAAATAAGCGTGCCCTGGCGCTTGTCGATCTTGGTCGTGACTATGCTGATAATGCAGCGCTTGAACTGGCAGTGGAATTATTCGAGACCACAATTGCCGCCCTTGCATCACAAGATGGTCAACAGGGGCATTGGGTGCAAACGCAAAGCAATCTTGGCGATGCATTGGGAATTTTAGGGCATCGCCATCGCGGTACTCATATATTGGAGCGATCGGTCGATGCTTATGGGCAGGCTTTATCACAAATAGATCGCATAAAAATGCCCCTGGAATGGGCAGCAATTCAAAACAATTTTGGCAATGCGTTAGGCGCACTTGGGCAACGTAAGGGCGAAAAAGAGTTGCTGGAAAAGTCAGTTGCCGCATTTGAACTTGCACTGGAAGAACGAAACCAGGAAAGCACCCCCGATGATTGGGCAACAAGCCAAAACAATCTGGGTGCAGCGCTGCATTCTCTTGGGCAACACGGCGAAGGAACGAGGCTGCTCAGTAAATCAATTGCCGCCTATACAAAAGTACTTAAAGTTTGGACAAGAAAGCGTATGCCGCTGGAATGGTCGGCTGCTTTGAATAATCTCGGCACGGTTTTGCGTGTTTTAGGTGAGCGCCAGAGCGGCCAGCGGTCGCTAGAGAAATCTGTTGCCGCTTACAAAAATGCTTTGGCCGTCAGATCGCACGAGACGTTTCCCCAGGATTGGGCCATGACCCAGAACAATCTTGGAGCAGCCTTGCAGAAACTTGCCGAACGTGTGGACGGAACGCAGGAACTGGAAGATTCAGTTACAGCCTACGATAACGCTCTGAAAGTGTGGACACGTGAAAAAATGCCGATGGGTTGGACCATGACCATGGGTAACCTTGGGGTGGCACGACGAGCATTGGCAGAAAGGACGCGAGATATCACTATCGCCCGCCTGGCCGTAGACGACCTGACTTTAGTTACAGAATTTTTCCGCGACGCCAGTCATGCTCAATACCGTGAACTCAGCGAAGAACAGCTTACCAAAGCGCGAGAGTTGGTAGAGGAACTTCGCAATTAATGCTGCGACGGCTTTTTGAATGAGTATTCAACCAATGAAAATTTGCTGGAATTAATCCTTTGGAAAAGCCAGTAAAACCTAAAGTCCGTTATAATAGTCCCGTAATACAGCAACAACCTCGGGTCTCGAAAACTCCTTAGGAATATCAACGCCTGTAGAAAGCATTTCACGTTGTTGGGTTCCTGATATCGAAACCTGGTCCTCTTTTCCATGCGGGCAGGTTTTGGCTGTCGCCATGCCGTCACATTTTTTGCAGAAAAACGTAATATCGATTTTCAACGGTTGGGTTTGAAGGCTGTCAGCTGGAATTTCGTCGAATATTTTGTGTGCATCAAACGGGCCATAATAGTCTCCAACACCAGCATGGTCACGCCCGACTATAAGGTGCGAGCAGCCAAAATTCTGACGGATCAAAGCATGAAACAATGCTTCGCGCGGTCCGGCATATCGCATTTCAATTGGATATCCTGCCTGAATTACTGTACCTGGAACAAAATAATTATCAATCATTGCCTGTATTGCCCGAGTGCGCACATCGGCCGGTATATCACCGGGCTTTAGGGCACCCAGTACCTGATGGATAAAAACGCCATCTGTTATCTCGATAGCAATTTTCGTCAGATACTCATGACTGCGATGCATCGGATTCCTGGTTTGGAATGCTGCTACTTTGCTCCAGCCTTTGTCTGTGAATGCTGCCCGTGATTGTGCAGGGGTAAGATAAAGCTCTGGAAATTGCTTGCTGATTTCTCCCTCGCTCAGAACTTTCAGGCTTCCACCGAGATTAACCGGTTGTTGTGTCATTACCTTTTGCACACCAGGATGGTTTTCATCAGTTGTTTTATAGACGGTTTTACATTCAAGTTGTTTTTCAATTGAATATTTTTCGCTCACATTCAAGATTGCCAGTATTTCGCCATTTTCACTGTCGCACAAAGCGATATCCTGGCCCGGATCTATTGTATCAGCAATTTCCTGAGACACAGAAACCGTCACGGGTATTGGCCAAAACAGCCCGCTTTCCAACTTCATCTCGCTGCAAACACCTTGCCAGTCTTTTTGACCCATAAATCCATCTAGCGGAGTATAAGCACCCATGCCAAACATCAGGACATCGGAGGTTTCACGGGTGGTGAGAGGGATTGATAATAAACCGCGTGCCCGATCCAGTTCGCTCAACCGTTCATCACCATTGATTAACAGAGGTTTCAATACATCTGAACCATGGGGAGAAGTCAGTTGATTTGCTGTGATAACCATCGATGAAATTCCTTATTTAGTAATCAGGTCGTAAAATTCCTGGTTGAATCTCCACTCAAACTGATCCCTTGAGTAGAGATCAGGGTCAAAATAATAATACATATTCTTGATGGGAAATATATCAATGAATCTATATCTGATATCAATTATGATGAACCGATAGAACTTTGCTGAATAAAAGGCTGAACAGGATGGAAATGGGATGAATAATGATGAAACTCAGAGCTTGACCCGGAGGCTTACCAAATTTCGTGATGAACGTTCCTGGCAACAATTTCATTCGGTTAAAGAATTGATATTATCGCTTAATCTGGAAGCTGGAGAGCTTTTGGAATTAACCCAATGGCAAAGTTCTGATCAATTTGATGCGAGCATTGTTGATCAAGAGGTTAAATCCAGACTGGAGGAAGAATGCGCTGATGTGCTGGCATATTTGTTGCTAATTGCCGAGCGGGCCGATTTCAACATTGTGCAGGCAACTCATAAAAAAATTGATCAGAACAAACTAAAATATCCGGTAGAAAAATCGAAAGGCAGAGCAACGAAATATAATCTCTTATAGTTTTGCATATTCGCGCCGTTAGGATGATGTTCTACAATTGCATTTCTTCTGGAACTTGATAATTTGAGCCTCTTAACAAAATTATCCGAGCTTTCTCATGACTACAAAAATACCAGAATTTTCCACCCTTGCCGTTCATGCCGGGGCTTCCCCGGATCCAGCCACTGGCGCGCGTGCCACCCCCATTTATCAAACTACGTCTTACGTTTTTGATGATGTGGATCAGGCTGCTGCACTTTTTGGATTGCAGGCATTCGGAAATATTTACACCCGAATAACAAATCCGACCACCGCCGTGCTGGAAGAGCGTGTGGCAACTCTTGAAGGTGGCACCGCCGCAGTAGCAGTGGCTTCAGGTCATGCAGCTCAATTGGGTGTCTTTCATACTTTGATGACACCGGGTGATGAATTTATTGCTTCAAACAAGCTGTATGGTGGTTCAATCAACCAGTTTAATCATTCATTTAAAAGTTTTGGCTGGAATGTTGTGTGGGCCGATCCAGATGACCTTGCTTCCTTCGAAGCATCGATCACGCCTCGAACCAAAGCGATATTTATAGAAAGCATCGCCAATCCAGGCGGCATTGTCACTGACATTGAGGCGATTTCTGTGATAGCCAGGCGAGCTGGTATTCCGCTGATTGTTGATAATACCCTGGCGACACCTTATTTATGCCGACCGTTTGAGCATGGTGCGGATATTGTCGTTCATTCCCTGACAAAATTTCTGGGTGGGCATGGTAATTCCATGGGCGGCATCATCGTTGATGGTGGTACTTTTGATTGGAGCAAAAGCGGCAGGTACCCTTTCTTAAGTGAACCGCGTCCTGAGTATCAGGGCCTGGTAATTCACGAAACATTTGGAAATTTTGGATTTGCCATTGCCTGTCGGGTCCTGGGTTTGCGTGATTTGGGCGCTGCTATTTCTCCGTTTAACTCATTTTCCATTCTAACGGCAATTGAAACACTGCCTTTGCGCATGAAAAAGCACTGTGAAAATGCATTTGAAGTGGCTACATGGCTGTCAAACCATGAAAAAATTGAGTGGGTGGTTTATGCTGGCCTTGAGAGCAGCCCAAACCACGCTCTTCAACAGAAGTATTCGCCAAAAGGTGCCGGGGCTGTTTTTACCATTGGCCTCAAAGGTGGTTATGATGCCGGCGTTGCACTGGTATCCAAGGTTAGTCTGTTCTCTCACCTTGCCAATATCGGTGATACCAGAAGCCTGATTATTCATCCTGCCTCAACTACTCACCGTCAACTGAGTGATGGACAGAAAGCCAATGCAGGAGCCGGGCCCGAGGTCGTTCGACTTTCTATCGGCATTGAAGATGCAAGTGATATTATCGCTGACCTAGATCAGGCGCTGTAGAGCCCGTTCATCGGAACATCTTGTTTCAGCAATAAAGTGATACAGAATGTTCCGCTTCAGCAAAAAACAACCGCGCTCAGCAAACAAACCGGCAATCAACATTGCGCTATGATATAAAATACTCAGGTAGATCAATATCGCAATAGCCAGGGGCAAAACACACCCGATCATTAGTGATATGATACGCAGAAGTGATGCATGTTTGCGACCAATGATGTGAACCATTTCTTTCGTCAGGTAATTCGGGACGGTGTGAGGTCGATCAAGAAGGCGAAGTTTTCCAATCTCGCCCAGGCCGCCATATTAACGGAACAAAAGCCGCTATGGGGAGCATAATTCTCTGTGCCATATTGTTGAGTCCAAAAGCCATTGTCGTATGGCGAATCTCGTCGGATACATGAGGTGAAGTGTCTAATTGTCGGGAATCGGCATCCATCAATTTAATATCGTTCAAATTAAACATTCATATACAAGAATATAATAATGCATGTTTTCTGGGAGACCCAAAACTTTCTTATTCGAACTGGCAATAATTGAGAAATTACACAAGGCCTGCATTTGAAGAAAGTATTCTACTTGCACGAACGAATATCCTGTTGTCTAACAATCAATAGAGCCAATTCAATATTCGCTTGGTGCCAAACCAAATTTTCCAGGATATACAGGATCATTATACGTCATGAAAGAAATCTTGTTCCAGTTGGACAAATCTCTGCCAACAGGGCTTCAAGTTCAACTTAAAGAGCAATTGGTATCCGCAATCCTGAGCAGGGCAATCCAACCCGGTGAACGTCTTCCTTCAAGTCGGAAACTGGCAAAACATCTAAAGGTCTCGCGCAACACGGTAACATTGGTATTCCAGGGATTAGTTGACAGTGGATATCTGGAACCACGTCCGCGATCAGGATTTGTTGTCAGCAGAGACGCGCCGGCGATGCCTGCAATAGATCCAACTCAACTGTTAGCGCAAACCACTGAAAAAATTGATCTTTTGGCTCGCGTAATAAAGCCGGGAAATAAACTCAATCTGTTAAACAAACCGCTAAATTGGCGTGAATATGAATATCCATTTGTATACGGTCAGGCAGATTTTAGATTATTCAGCCATTCGGATTGGCGAGATTGTGCCAGGCAAGCGCTTGGTGCACGTGATTTTGGTTCACTGGCTGGTGATTTTGGCCACAATGATGACCCCCTTTTGGTGAACTACATTGCCCGCCACTCCCTGCCACAGCGCGGTATCATGATGGGCCCTGATAACGTTCTGGTTACTCTGGGCGCACAAAACGCACTTTACCTGATTGCCGATTTGCTGATTGATTCTTCTACCCGTGTGGTGTTGGAAAAACCTTGCTATCCCGACCTTCTCGATATCGTTCAAAAATATACAAATCATATTGAACGTATTGAAGTTGACGAGAACGGTCTGGTTCTGGATGAAGCGGTCTTGTCCCGTTGCGATTTGCTGTTTGTGACGCCCAGTCACCAATGCCCGACAACTGCGACGATGCCAACTGAACGAAGAAAGGCGCTACTTGATTTGGCCGGCAAGCATAATTTTCTGGTTGTTGAGGATGATTATGAATTTGAAATGAATTTTCTGGCAGCCGCTTCACCAGCCCTGAAGTCACTCGATTCTCAGGGTCGGGTACTGTATGTCGGTAGTTTTTCAAAATCACTTTTCCCGGGTCTGCGCCTTGGCTATCTGGCTGCGTCAAGCTCCTTTATTGAACGAACCCGCGAATTGCGTCACCTGATGTTTCGTCATCCCCCCGGTCATGCGCAACGTACGGCGGCATATTTCATGGCGCTGGGTTATTATGATTCGCAGATATTACGTTTAAAAAGAGTACTGGCCCGCAGACGTGCGGTGATGCAAAATGCATTGAATGATGTGGGCCTGTCAAATTTATCAGCCGCACGATTTGGCGGAACCAGTTTCTGGATTGAAGGACCCGATTGGCTTGATGCGGGAATTCTTGCCGTAAAATTGCGCGAGCAGAGTGTACTCATTGAGCCCGGTGCGCCTTTTTATGCAAATCGTGACAGAAAATCCAATCACTTTCGTGCGGCCTATTCTTCGATAATCAAAAAACAGATTCCACAAGGTGTGGAGCGAATACGAAATGCAATCGATCAATTGGCGCCATGATTGTGAGTAATTGGACCTATGGCAATTTTTGTTGCCATTGCAAAACTGAAACAGATTTTTGAGGTTAAGACAGGAAAAGCCCATGAAATATACGACAGAAGAAGCTTTTGTAAAAGTCCTGCAGATGCATGGAATTGACAATGCATTCGGCATTATTGGTTCTGCGTTTATGCCGATATCAGATTTGTTCCCCCAGGCAGGAATTAAGTTCTGGGATACCGCACATGAAGTGAATGCCGGTATGATGGCCGACGGATTTACCCGTGCTTCGGGTAAAATGACCATGTGTATCGCCCAAAATGGCCCCGGCATCACAAACTTTGTCACCCCGATCAAGACAGCCTACTGGAATCATACTCCTATGCTGTTGGTGACGCCACAGGCTGCCAATAAAACCATTGGTCAAGGTGGTTTCCAGGAAATTCCACAGATGAACCTGTTCAAGGACATGGTTTGTTATCAGGAGGAAGTACGCGACCCAACCCGTATTGTTGAAGTGCTAAACCGTGTCATTGAAAAAGCCTGGCGCGGTTGTGGCCCGGCACAAATCAATATTCCTCGCGATATGTGGACAAAAATAGTTGATATCGAGCTGCCACGGCGCGTTCAGCTTGAATTACCTTCAGGAGGTAGAAATGCAATTGAGGAAGCCGCGAAGCTTTTGTCAGCTGCCAAATTCCCGGTTATCCTCAATGGAGCTGGCGTTGTAATTGGTGGTGCAATTGAAGCCTCAGCTGAATTGGCCGAGCGTTTGAGTGCCCCTGTTTGTTCCGGGTATCAGCACAATGATGCGTTTCCAGGCAGCCATAAACTGGCAGTTGGTCCCTTGGGTTATAACGGTTCAAAAGCCGCGATGGAACTGATCTCAAAAGCTGATGTTGTTTTGGCTCTGGGCACCCGTCTCAACCCGTTTTCTACACTTCCTGGTTACGGCATTGATTATTGGCCAAAAGAGGCAAAAATCATTCAGGTTGATATCAATTCTGACCGTATCGGACTTACAAAGAAAGTAACCGTAGGCATTCAGGGTGATGCTAAAATGGTTGCCGAGCAAATATTGGGTCTGCTCTCAGATAACGCAGGAAATGATGGACGTTCAGATCGCGAAGCATTGATTCATCAGACAAAATCATCATGGCTGCAAGCTTTGTCGTCAATGGATCATGAAGATGATGATCCGGGAACAACCTGGAATGAGCGTAGCCGTAACAAGGCACCTGAATTAATGGCGCCACGTCAGGCTTGGCGTGCAATTCAGTTGTCATTGCCCAAGGAAGCCATTATTTCTTCTGATATTGGTAATAATTGTGCCATTGGCAATGCCTATCCTACGTTCGAGCAGGGTCGCAAATACCTGGCTCCCGGCCTGTTTGGTCCTTGCGGATACGGATTTCCGTCAATCCTAGGCGCAAAAATTGCTAAGCCAGATGTTCCTGTCGTGGGATTTGCCGGAGACGGCGCGTTTGGCATCTCGATGAACGAAATGACCGCTTGTGGCCGCGATGACTGGCCGGCAATTACCATGGTTATATTCAGAAATTACCAGTGGGGTGCTGAAAAGCGTAATTCAACACTTTGGTATAGCGACAATTTCGTTGGTACGGAACTTGACTACGATGTGAAGTATTGGAAAATTGCCGAGGCCTGTGGCGTCAAAGGTGTTCAGGTGTCCACTCAGGAAGAATTGACAACAGCTTTGGCAAAAGCGGTTGATGACCAGATGAACAATAAAGAGACGACCTTTATTGAAGTGTTGCTTAATCAGGAATTGGGCGAACCATTCCGCCGTGATGCAATGACAGTACCGGTCAAGGTTGCAGGGATAGATCCAAACGACATGCAACCCCAATAGGAATACTACAATGAATAGCAGCCAGCAGGGCATAACAAAATCATCACATCCGTTTGTTACAGATGTAAAACCTGTATGCCCCGCCAATCTGCTGTCACTCGCTAAAAAGAATAAACCTGCGCGTATCGCTATCGTTCGCGCAGGATTCCCCTTGCCCATGCAGGCAGCCTTTGAGGCATTTAAAGAAGGTATTCTTGACCCCGTATTTGTCGGAGAACGTGCCTTAATTGAACAACAGGCCGATCAACTGAATTGGGACATCAGTGACTTTGAAATAGTCGAAGCCTCGGGCGAGGAAGAAGCCGCATTAACAGGTGCCATTCTTGGTCGGGATGGAAAAGTCGCAGGGATCATGAAAGGTCATCTGCATACTGATGTATTTATGAAAGCGCTGGTGAGTTCAAAAACCGGCATTAGAACTGACAAGCGCCTGTTTCATTTGTTCCATATTTCTGAACCCAAAACGGGCAAGGCTTTGATTCTGGGTGATGCAGCAGTAAATATCGCTCCCGATCTGCAATGCCGCAAAGATATGTTGATTGAGATTGATCGCTTGGCCCGGGCAATCGGCATTGAACGCCCGGCAATTGCCGTTTTATCTGCCACCGAATCGCCCATGGCAGCCATGCCTTCTTCCGTTGAGGCGCGTGAACTGGCTCTGTGGGCAAAAGAGAACATCGCCACCAGTGATGTGAGCGGACCCTTGGCCTTTGATTTGATTATCTCACAAAAAGCGGCAGAGATAAAAGGCATGGGCGACGATCCTGTTGCAGGTAATGCGGATGCTGTTCTGGTTCCCGATATTGTTTCCGGAAATAGTCTGTTTAAGGCATTGGTTTATTTGAGCGGGGGATGTGCAGGCGGCATCGTCCTTGGCGGCAAAGTGCCAATACTGCTGACAAGCCGAGCGGACCCTTCCGCAGCAAGACTAGCAAGTTGCGCGCTCGCTTCAATTATCAATAATTCTACGAATTGAATCGTTATTACAATACTGATCGTCAATAGACGTGGGGTTGGTAAAACATAAGACAATTTGATGATTCGGATCTATTTGTCACCAACAAATGATGTTACCATCTTGTATTTCACAACAATTCCTTTTCTTACTCATTGCGACATCAGTCTTCATAACTCATTGAAATAAAGCGCCTATATCGTTGAGTGCCTAATTGCACATCATTGGGTTCAGTTTCTTCGTATCTTTAGATCATCGACATGCACCAAATGCTCTTCCAAAGAATCAACCCCAATGACTTTACTTTCTAATGTATGCAAGACAGCTATCGCAACTGTAGCAACTCTGGCTGTTATTACTGCCGGTGCAACCGTCGCCCCAACTGAGGCTAATGCCGGTAACAATATCGCGTGTGTATTGATTGGCGGAGCCATCATCGGTGGTCTGATCGGTATCGCCTCGCAAAACCGTTATGCTCCTGTCTACCGCACTTACCCCACACAGTGGGAAACCCGCTACAGCAGATATGGCCGGGTCCACAGTGTCCGAGTTCAACACTGTTAATCAACTGCAGTAGCCCAATTGGTTCAGGTCTAATTCTTCTGCGAATCTAACGCGCCCCACGTTGCAGACGGGTTGACCTGAACCATCCCCTTTAGCAGAAAGCCTCGAACCAGCCTGATAGACATTAGGTTCGAGGCTTTTTGCGTTTTGGGCCTATTAGAGAAGATAACTTCTAACGGTCACTGGATTCCCAATTCGGATTGATCCAGGGTTCCTGAGTGGAACGTGGCAACATATCACCGCCTAAAATATGATCAGCTGTTTTTTCGGCAACCATCAGAGTTGGTCCATTGATATTACCATTTGTAATGGATGGAAAAACAGAAGAATCAACGACCCGCAATCGATCAACGCCAATAACACGGCATTCAGAATCGACAACCGCCATTTTGTCATCTGAACGTCCCATTTTGCATGTTCCACATGGGTGAAAGGCGCTTTCCACATGCTCACGAATATGATTATCCAGTTCCTGATCACTGTGTACATCGCTGCCTGGAGAAATTTCCTTTCCCCTAAGCGTGTCAAATGCAGGCTGAGAAAACAATTCACGCGTGAGTTTGATGCAATGCCTGAATTCAATCCAGTCTTGTTCATGTGACATGTAGTTAAACGTAATTTTTGGCGCCCTGCGGTACTCGGTGGAATTAAGCTCGATTGAACCGCGTGACCGTGATCGCATAGGGCCGACATGGGCTTGAAATCCATGTGATTCTGCGGCTGCCTTGCCGTCATAACGAATCGCAACCGGAAGAAAGTGGTATTGAATATCCGGATATTCGATGCCGGCTTTAGAACGAACAAAAGCGGCACTTTCAAAATGATTGGTTGCACCTTCACCCGACTTGAAAAGTAGCCATTGCAGGCCGATACGCGCCTTTGAAAACAGGTGCAGGCTTGAATATAACGAAATTGGTTGTGTGCATTCCTGCTGGACATAAAGTTCAAGGTGATCCTGAAGGTTCTGCCCTACCCCCGGACGTTCGGCAACAACCGGGATATTATGTTCTCTTAGATGTTCGCCTGGGCCAATGCCCGACAACATCAGTAATTTAGGCGAGTTAATCGATGATGCGGAAATGATCACCTCTTTGTTGGCTGTAATTTTCTGGATCCGACCATGCGCCGCAAATTCAATTCCACAGGCCTGAAGTTTTTCTGATCGATTATTGCTCGTTTGATCTGCAAAAATTATTTTTGTGCATTCACCGCGTAACAGTTGCAGATTTTTTCGGATTAAAGCAGGTTTCAGATAAGCATTGGCAGCAGACCAGCGTTGCCCACGCCAGATGGTTTGCTCCATTTTGCCAAAACCCTCCTGTTTTGACCCGTTGTAATCCGTGGTTGTTTCAAAACCAGCCTGCTTTCCAGCCTCAATAAAGGCCTTGAAAAGCGGGTTTTCCCCTTTGGCCTGTGTGATATGAAGCGGGCCGGTTGTACCGCGCCACTGAGCGTCACCCTCAGCACTGTTTTCCATACGCTGGAAATAGGGTAACACATCAGCAAACGACCATCCGCTCGCGCCCGATTGGGCCCAATGGTCAAAATCACGCGCATGTCCGCGCACATAGACCATGCCATTGATCGATGATGAGCCGCCAATCACTTTTCCGCGTGGGGTAACTAGCTGGCGATTATTGAGATTGGGTTCTGGTTCACTTTTGTAACCCCAATCATAATGGGACATGTTCATTGGGTATGACAATGCTGCAGGCATCTGAATCAGTGGCCCAAAATCGCTTCCGCCATATTCCAGAATGATAACACTATACTTTCCGTTTTCTGACAACCTCGCTGCTAAAACGCAACCAGCCGAACCCGCTCCAACAATGACGTAGTCGGCGTTGAACTCCGGTGTTTGAATATCTTTTGTGCTAATGGCTGTTACCTCGAATACTGCTATTGGCCGCAATCTGTGCGGCGATATGGGATCGACAGATTTCAATGGCCTCAAACCGGTCAGGGCCATTTTTGCGCAACGCATGGCGAATAAATACGCCATCAATCATTGACGCGGTAGATTCTGCGGCTTTTTTGGCAGGTGGTAAATCAGCAAATATCTGGCGGTAGGAGTGAACCAGATTACTTTCCAGACGTTTGGAATAGATATTAAGAAGCCGCGCAGCACTTTTTGATGAATAGGCATGAACATAAAAAACCAGCCATGCGGCAATGGTTTTACGCTTGAACTGGCTGGCAGAAAAACTCGCTTCCAATACTGCTTCCAGGCGCTGGTGTGGTCCAACCTTTCCAACCAGGCGTGATCGAAGACTAGCTGTCAGTTCAGACAAGAGAAAGCGCATGGTTTCCGTGATAATTTCGTTCTTCCCGCCAAAATAGTGGAAGGCAAGCGCCGAAGACATTCCGGCCTTGTTCGCGATCTCCTTGACACTAACATCTAAAGTACCCGATTTACCGATCACATGGAGTGCAGCATTAATCAGTTCGCGCCGTCTTGCCGGTTCTGCACCAATTCTTGGCATGATTAGTTCCGATTGAGTGTAAACTCGTTTTTGATTGACTGATCAGTCAAAATAAATCATGTTTGCCTGATCGTAAAGACAATAATAACATTGGTATTGTCTCGATAGAAGATTTGTTGGAACGCTTTTCCGTCCTCAAACAACTGCATTCTGGGGCCGAAAATTTAAATTCATATCGGAGGCAATAAATTGCCACCAAATTTTTGCATATAAAGGGAGAAACATGATGAAAATTAACAGAATCTTTGCCGCAGGCTTGATTGGTATGAGCACCATGATGGTGAGTTATTCGGCCAATGCCGCCAGTCATGCAGCTTGCTCAACCGTTCGGTTTTCAGACGTGGGCTGGACAGATATTACAGCGACCACTGCCGCCACAACTTTTGTTTTGAAGGCGCTTGGATACAAGACAGATATCAAAATATTGTCGGTGCCAGTGACTTATACTTCTATGAAGAATAACGATATCGATGTTTTCCTGGGCAACTGGATGCCAACAATGGAGGCAGATATTAAGCCTTATCGCGAAGATGGTTCAGTTGAGACTGTCGGTGTAAATCTTGAAGGTGCAAAATATACTTTGGCAGTTAATCAGGCTGCTGCAGATCTGGGCATCAAGGATTTCGCGGATATTGCCAAAATCAAGGATGCTCTGAGTGGTAAGATCTACGGCATTGAACCGGGCAATGACGGCAACCGGATAATTCTTGATATGATCGAGAAAGATGCTTTTGGTTTGAAAGGGTTTGAAGTCGTTGAATCATCAGAAGCCGGAATGTTGTCCCAGGTAGCGCGTAATACCAAGTCAAAAAAACCAATAGTTTTTCTTGGCTGGGAACCTCATCCGATGAACGCAAATTTCAAAATGAGTTACCTGACAGGTGGCGATGATTTCTTCGGAGCAAATCTGGGCGGAGCCACAGTACATACCAATGTACGCGCCGGTTATGTAGCAGAGTGCGCCAATACCGGAAAATTGCTGAGCAATTTGAAGTTTACGCTCGCTATGGAAAATGAAATAATGGGTGCAATTCTTAATGACAGTGAAGAACCGGAAGCAGCTGCTAAAGCCTGGTTAAAAGCCAACTCGGGAATATTGAAGAGTTGGCTTGCCGGTGTAACCACCATGGATGGTGGCGATGGAATGGCTGCAGTTAATAAAGCACTGGGAATGTAGACAATGAAAATGAGGCCGACAAGTCGTCGGCCTTTTATTATCTGAACTTTTTAATTCTGAGTGCAATTGGGGTATCGGTGTTGGAGTGGCTGACGGAACATAAAATTCCCATCGGCAAATTTGCCAAGAATGGCGTAGATTGGCTAATTGACAATGCCGGTTTTGTTTTCGACTGGTTTTCAACTGTGTTGGAGACTGTAATTGGTGCGCTGTTGTGGTGTCTGCAGGCGCCGCATCCTCTGGTGGTTGTCATAGTCACAGCCGGGTTAGCATGGTGGATCAAACGTCAGTGGGTATTTCCTGTATTTGTAATCGGAGTCTTGTTGCTGATAATCAATCAGGGATATTGGGAAGAAACCACAGAGACGTTGTCGCTGGTGATTGCTTCCGCGGTTGTTTGTATGGTGGTAGGGGTACCTCTGGGTGTTTTTGCTGCCCATCATCCTAATGTTTCAGCCTTCTTGCGACCAATTCTTGATTTGATGCAGACTATCCCAACTTTTGTTTATCTCATCCCTGCGCTTATTTTATTCGGCTTGGGCATGGTACCTGGTCTGATTGCTACCGTAATATTTGCATTACCCGCGCCCATTAGATTGACGGAACTCGGTGTTAAATCTACCCCCCAGCCCCTGATCGAGGCAGGCAAAGCCTTCGGCGCTACCCCACGTCAGCTATTGTGGAAAATTGAACTACCCTATGCGCTTCCCAACATCATGGCGGGATTGACCCAAACGATTATGCTTTCATTATCAATGGTGGTGATCGCCGCGCTGGTTGGTGCCGATGGTCTGGGGGTTCCAACGCTGCGAGCTCTAAACACAGTTAATATCGCAAAAGGCTTTGAAGTTGGAGTTGTCATCGTTTTGATTGCGATTGTATTGGATCGTTTCCTGCGCAACGATGAAGGAAACCAGCCTAGATGACCCAGCCCGTTGTACGATTTAAAGATGTGGATATCGTTTTTGGTGACCAGCCTCAAACAGCTTTGAAGCTGATTGACGAAGGCAAACCCCGGGAAGAAATTCAAAATCAGACCGGACAAATTCTGGGTGCGGCTGGTGCCAGCATTGAAGTTTATGAAGGCGAAGCACTGGTATTGATGGGCTTGTCGGGTTCTGGAAAGTCAACGTTGCTACGTGCGGTGAACGGGTTAAATACTGTCACCCGTGGTCAGGTAGAAATATACTGCGACGGCGAATGGCGGAATCCAAATACTTGTTCTCCCGCAGAATTACGCCAATTGCGGCTTGACTGGGTATCTATGGTTTTCCAACAATTTGCACTACTTCCATGGCGCAGCGTCGGCCAAAACGTTGGCCTTGGCCTGGAGTTGGCTGGAATGTCATCCGAACAGGTTGAAGAAAAGGTGTCTGCCCAACTGGAACTCGTTGGTCTCTCCCAATGGGCTGACAAGAAAGTTCAGGAACTTTCCGGTGGTATGCAACAGCGGGTTGGCCTGGCTCGAGCATTTGCCACTGAAGCACCTATATTATTGATGGATGAACCTTATTCTGCGCTTGATCCACTGATACGTTCCCGCCTTCAGGACGAACTTATCGATTTGCAGAAACGTTTACAACGCACCATCATCTTTGTCAGCCACGATCTTGATGAAGCAATCAAAATTGGTAACAGAATTGCCATCATGGAAGGTGGGCATATCGTCCAGGTTGGGACACCTCACGAAATATTGAGGAATCCGGCAAACGAATATGTCGCAGATTTTGTAGCTCATATGAATCCACTTTCTGCATTAAATGCAGTTGATGCCATGACAAAAGCTTCAAAACTCAAGAAAAGCGAGCAATCTGCCAAGGTGTTGGCTGACACATCTTCTCTAAAGCAAGTTATGCAGGCACAACTGGAAACCGATATGCCGGTTTATGTGGAAAACAATGGCGTGATAATCGGTCGTATTGAGGCTAGCGATATTCACCGGGTTCTTTTGAAATAAATAGTATTCCCGTTATTCAGCAAAAGCCATCCCATGAAAACTTCCAATTTTTGGCAGTCGAATCGGATGTTTTTCTCTTATCGCTTTGTCAATTTGATAGGGCAGCGAGACTTGATTTGGTATAGACAAGATTCGTTTTTTTTCCGCCGTTGCCGCTTCAAGCAGATCTGGTTTACCGACTTCTGCCCACTCTTTCGGGCTGGTTCTGTCGCCTATGACAGGGTAAATATATTCTGTTTGCATCAGGTTAAGTGTTTGTTCATGCCCCAGATAATGTCCAGGTCCATTGAGGCAGACTTCACGCATGGTTTCAATTGCCAGGCTTTCAGGCGTCACATCAATTCCGCGTACGCACCGCAAACATTGTCCTATCATGTCATTATCGATAATCATGCTTTCCAGTGAAAAACCCAGTAATGATGCATGCATGCCGATGCTCTCATAGACCATGTTCAAGCCGGATAGTCCGGCCATGACATTGGAAATGGCCTTTTCATATCCAGCCTGCATATCAGGCATCTTTGAATCCGCAATACCTGCAGCCGAACCGGTGGGCAGACCATAGAAGCTGCCCATTTGTGCGCAGGCTGCTGTCAACAATGCCTGCTCCCCCGATCCGCCAGACATTGCACCCGAGCGCAAATCAGAGACAAATGGCCACAGTCCAAATATGGCGGGTGCACCAGGTTTGATACAATTTACGTAAATAAACCCAGCCAGGCATTCAGCTACGGCTTGCACAATTGTCCCGGTAATTGACGCGGGAGCTGTAGCACCAGCCTGGCCTGCCGATAGCATCAACACCGGCATCCCCCCGCGAATACAGGCTTCCATCACCAGGCAGGATTCTGTCGCAAATTTCAATGGCGGAACAACAAAACAGTTTGTATTGGATGCAAAGGGCCGTTCGCGCCATTTTTCTTCAGAACCCGCTGCCATATGCAACAAGTCAAACACACCCTCCATGTAGGATATTTCCTGATAGCTGATGCCAATATGCTTTTGTGTCCCGGACATGAAGGCATAAAGGGTGTTGATATCCAGTTCATAATTGTCCAGAACATCGCGCGTTATTAACGGGCGCTGGAAATAATGCACGTGCTCCAGATGTTCGGCTAAACGGGCAGACTGGTAAAGATCGAGCAGCGTTGATTCACGATAATTTCTGTTTTTTGCATCCACGATATGGACGGCAGCACCGCCTGTTCCGTAGTGCACTTTATTGGGCGAAAGCGTTAGATCGTGTTTGGCATTCCTGCCGTGCAATGTGATATTTTTGGAGGCCTGGCCAAGCATTGCATCAACCATGGCAGGTGCAAACCGCAAACGCTTGTCTTCACCATAAACTGCACCGGCCGCAGTCATCGCTTCCACGCCGGAAGGTGGAGCATCCGCCAATCCGATTTCCTCTAAAACCTGCAGTGCTGATGCATGAATTGCTGCAATATCACTGTCGCTTAGCGGCTTATACTTTCCACCAATCAATCCTGCACGAACAGGGCGCAATTCCTCTGCTAGAGGTGCGCTTCTCAAAGCTACTCTTGCGCTTCTTCCACCTGATCTTCTGGTCATTGGATGATCCTTTTTACAAAATCATTTCAATTGAAATTTGGATTACTGTCTTACCCGTTCAGACTTTGGATCATATAACGGTTTCAGACTTGCTTTTGCTGCAAAACGTTTGCCAGCAATTTCGATTTCATAATTTGAAGCAAGAAGGTCAGAGGGTGTTTCGCTTTTACATGGCACATAACCCAAACCAACGGCTGCTCCCAGATGATGGCCATAGTTCCCCGAAGACAGATATGAAACGATATTTCCATCCCGCAGAATTGGTTCATTATGATAAAGCAACGGCTCAGGGTCCTCCAAAAGGAATTGCAAAAATCGTTTTTGCAATCCAGTGTCCCGTTTTTCCAACACCGCTTCACGACCGATAAAATCACCCTTGTCTGTTTTGACCGCAAAACCCAACCCGGCCTCTAATACGTGATCCTCATCGGTGATATCATGGCCAAAATGGCGATAGGCTTTTTCAATACGGCAGGAATCAAGAACATGCAGGCCACAAAGTTTGAGATCAAATTCCCTGCCAGCCTGTTCAATTGACTCAAAAATATGTGGTGCCTGATCAGAAGAGGCATATATTTCCCACCCCAATTCACCGACATAGGTAACCCTGTGGGCGCGGGCATAACCCATGCCGATTTCAATTTCGCGCATTGTTCCAAAGGGATGATTTTCATTCGAGAAATTCGCGGGACTGATATTTTGCAGCAGTTTTCGTGAGTTGGGTCCCATCAGGCATAATACTGCCTCACCCGCCGTGACATCAGTAATGACCACATTGAGATCCCCGACATGTTTTTTTAACCATGCCATATCGCGGGTGAATGTGCCGCCGGGTACAATCGCCAGAAACGAATAAACAGATAGTCGTGTGACCGTTAGATCGCTTTCAATTCCACCCAGGGAATTGAGCATTTGGGTGTATACTATTTTGCCGGGTTCAACATCCATCTGATTGGCACACAGATATTGAACAAATTTCAATGCATCACGCCCCTCAATTTTGATCTTCCCAAAAGAGGTCATATCAAACAGGCCGACATTATTGCGCACTGCAAAATGTTCTGCTTTGGCATTGTCAAACCAGTTTTGACGGCCCCAGCTATAGTGATATTCGCGTTCCTGACCTTTATCTGCAAACCAGTTCGCACGTTCCCAACCCGATGATTCACCAAAAACAGCGCCCCGTGCTTTCAACTGTTCATGAATTGGTGAACGGCGTATGCCGCGCGAGGTCACAGGTTGGCGGTAGGGGAAATGATCCGCATACAACAGGCCCAGGGATTCACTCACACGTTCTTTCAGATACAGACCATTGTTTTGGAATGATTGGATCCGTCTGATATCTACATCCCAAAGATCGAAGGGGGGTCTGCCTTTGTCCATCCATTTGGCCAATGCCATGCCTGCACCGCCAGCAGACTGGATGCCGACGGAATTAAAACCGGCGCAAATCCAGAAATTTTTGACCTCAGGAGTTTCTCCCAGATAGTAACGATCATCCGGGGTAAAGCTCTCGGGTCCGTTGAAAAAGGTATGAATGCCAGCGCTTTCCAGCATTGGCATTCGCGAAATAGCTTTTTCGAGAACGGGTTCAAAATGATCGAAATCTTCGGGCAATTGATCAAAACAAAAATCTTCCGGAATTCCTTCCATTCCCCAGGGTTTGGATTTGGGTTCAAATGCTCCCAGCAATATTTTACCCGCATCCTCCTTGTAATAGGCGCATTCATCGGGCACCCGCAGGACCGGTAATCGCTCGAGATCTTTTATATTTTCAGTGACAATATAAAAATGTTCACAAGCATGAAGGGGTACACTGGCGCCTGCCATTTTCCCAACATCACGCGCCCACATGCCAGCACAATTGACAACATGATCACATTCGATGCGGGTAATTTCACCATTGATTTCTGCATCAATGCTGCTGATTTGACCGTCATTTTGATTGATTGAGGAGACTTTTACGCCCTCGAATATCTGAGCGCCCATGTTTCGTGCACCCTTGGCCAGTGCCATTGTGATATTAGTAGGGTCCCCCTGGCCGTCCTTTGGCAGATATACCGCACCACACACATCATCTGTATTTACATGAGGATAGCGGTTTTTGACTTCGCTGGGTGAAATCTCCTCGATTTCTACACCAAAAGCACGGGCCATTGAAGCACCCCGGTAAATTTCCTGCTTGCGCTCCTCGGTCAACGCCACGGTTATAGAGCCATTTCTCCTGATACCCGTAGCAATGCCGGTCTCCTGTTCCAACTCAAAATACAATTCCTGGGTATATTTTGCCAGTTTTGTCATATTTGAGGTTGCCCGCAATTGACCGATCAGTCCCGCTGCATGCCAGGTCGTTCCACAGGTCAACTGTTTGCGCTCAAGCAGAACGATATCTTTCCAGCCTTGTTTTACCAGGTGATAGGCAATTGATGTACCAGCGACGCCACCGCCGATGATGACTACTCTGGCCTTTTTGGGTAATTCTTTCACGAGTTAGTTGCTCCGAATATTGGGGATTTTTGATGTGAAAAAGGGTTAGGCATTCGCGTCATGACTTCAGCCGGTTATTATCCGGGTCCCAAAGTGGTTGGTCTGGTTGTACAACGGCGCGAAAATGTTCTCCGTAAATTTCAACCATCAACTCTGTGCCTTCAATAGCAAGGTCGGCTCGCACCATTCCAAGAGCAATCGATTTATCAATTCGGTGACCCCATCCTCCGGAAGTGGTTTCACCAACAACTTCACCATCACTCCACAAAGTTGACATATAGGGTGCGTCACATGCTTCGGCATCAACAAGCAATGTAACGAATTGCTTTGTGACACCTTCTTGTTTTTCGATTTCCATCGCGGCTTTGCCGGTGAAATCAGGTTTGCTCCATCTGACAAAACGTTCCAGCCCGCCCTGAAGAATGGTGTAGTCTGTTGACAGATCACCTTTCCAGGCTCGATAGCCTTTTTCCAGGCGCAATGAATCGAGTGCAAACATACCAAACGGCTTCAGACCATGATTTGCACCTTCCTGCCAGATCGCTTCAAATACTTCAATAGTATCAGCAATTTGAGTGTGTATTTCCCATCCCAGTTCCCCGGCAAATGAGACACGGACAAGTTGGCAGTATTTGCCACTTATTTGCGTTGACTGGTGGGTAAGCCAGGGAAGTGATAATTCAGCATCGCAAACGTTTGCGAGAATTGATCGCGAATTTGGACCGCTGAGTATGTGGCAGGAAAATTCTTCGGTGACATTTTGAATCTCAATCTTACTTTCCGCGGGTAGACTTTTCAGCAGCCATTCATAGTCATGCAACTCTGCCGCTGCTGCCGTGATCAGGAAGAAGAAATCATCTTCCAGCACCATGATCGACATTTCAGTGACGATACGACCCTTGTTATCAGGAAAATAACCAAGACCAATTCTTCCCGGTTTGGGGACGCCACCTGTGATCTGACTTTCCAACCATTGGCGTGCACCTTCTCCCTTGACGCGGTATCGGGAGAAACCCGGCAAATCAAGAATTCCCGCGGCATCTCGTACCGCAAGGCATTCCTCGCGAACGCGTTTGTGCCATGGGCCGTCTCTTTCCCAGACAAGTGTTGCCTCATCACTGGTATTGTCTCCAGGTTTGGCAAACCAGTTGGCTCGTTCCCAACCACCATAAACACCAAATTGCGCTCCCAGTGCATCAATTTTGTTGTGAATGGGAGAAATGCGCTTGTTACGTCCTGCCGGCCATTCCTGATGAGGGAAATGCATCGCATATTCATGGCCGTATATTTCCATGCCTTTTTGATTGCAATAATCCTGATCGCAATATTCACCAAACCTGCGCGGGTCACACGACCACATATCCCATTCAGTACCGCCTTCGGTAACCCATTCGGACAAAATTTTACCGGCCCCACCTGCCTGGGCAATGCCAAAGGTAAACACACAGGCTTCAAATGCGTTAGGCACTCCTGGCATTGGACCTATCAGAGGGTTTCCATCAGGAGTATAAGGAATGGGACCGTTGATGACTTTGTTAACACCAACAGTACCCAGAATCGGGACTCGATTTATGGCATCTTCAATGTAGTGTTCCAGTCGCTCAAGATCGTCCGGGTAAAGCTGAAAGGAAAAGTCTTTCGGCATTGGATCATCATTATTCATCCAATGGCCGCGGCAATTGCGCTCATAGGG